>JACMQP010000427.1 GCA_014376915.1 Ramlibacter sp. | reverse complement strand
CCCGGAAAGAAATGTGGTTAACCCAGGCCGGCGTGTTGGGCGAGGGCATCGCCGCCTCGTCGTCGCCGAGGTCGAAGAAAGCGATGAACGAACCGTCCTGCAGCCGGAAGAAGAAGTGCGTGTAGGGGCAGTACTCCCCGGTGCTGGGGACGTGGTCGCTCTGGATGATGTGGTACAGCGGCAGCCCGAGGATGTCCTCGTAGAAGTGCCTCGTTTCTTCCGCATCCTTCGCGCGGTACGCAAAGTGGTGCAGCTGGTGGATCGGCGCGGGCGCCGGAAGCGTTCGGGCGTTCTTGAATACGGCGGCCATTGAAGTCTCCGATGGTCCTGACGGGGGAGAAGATTTACTTATGCGTAACGCATTTACTATAGCGTAATCGCGACAACCGACCCAATGGGCGCACCAACGGCGCACCGACACAGATAGCAGTGAAATATTGAGACTATCGCAATGATAGTCATGGTCAATTCATCGCATTGACGCAGCCAATTAGACGGGTCATCGATCGACGGCTAGTCTTAACGCGTCTTCGACCCCGTGTTCAAGGCGTTTTTCCCGATTCATCAACCCACTAGGAGATTTCCACATGGCAGCACTCAAAGGCTCCAGGACGGAAGAAAACCTGAAGGCCGCCTTCGCCGGCGAATCCCAGGCCAACCGCCGCTATCTGTACTTCGCAAACAAGGCCGACGTCGAAGGCCAAAACGATGTGGCGGCCCTGTTCCGCTCCACCGCCGAAGGCGAAACCGGCCATGCGCACGGCCATCTCGAGTGGCTCGAGCAGTGCGGCGACCCGGCCACCGGCATGCCGATCGGCCCGACCCGCGACAATCTCAAGTCTGCCGTCGCCGGCGAGACCCACGAGTACACCGACATGTACCCGGGCATGGCCAAAACCGCTCGCGAAGAGGGCCATGACGAGGTGGCCGACTGGTTCGAGACGCTGGCCAAGGCCGAACGCTCGCACGCCAACCGTTACACCCGCGCGCTGAACGAGCTGGTGGATTAAGACGTCACGTCTGCTTTTTGCTGGGCACTGCTCGCAGTGCCCAGTGCAAAGCATCGATTCCGAAAGAAAAGAACATGGCCGCAGCACGCGAAGGCAACCTCGAAGCCCCGACCCGTCACCCCATTGACTGGAAGAATCCCGAGTATTACAGCGAAGAGAAGACGTTCGACGAGCTGGAGCGCATCTTCGACATCTGCCACGGTTGCCGGCGTTGCGTCAGCCTCTGCGCCTCTTTTCCCACGCTGTTCGACCTGATCGACGAGAGCAAGACCGGTGAGGTCGACGCGGTGGACCGAAAGGACTACTGGAAGGTGGTCGACCAGTGCTACATGTGCGACCTCTGCTACATGACCAAGTGCCCCTATGTGCCGCCGCACGAGTGGAACGTGGACTATCCGCACACCATGCTGCGGGCCAAGGCGATCAAGTTCAAGAGCGGCGGCGTCGGTTTCGGCGAGAAGTTCCTGTCTTCGACCGATGTGCACGGCCAGTTCGCCGGCATCCCGGTGGTGGTGCAACTCGCCAATGCCGTGAACCAGACCAAGCCGGCGCGCGCCCTGATGGAAAAAACGTTGAACGTGGACCGGAACGCATGGCTGCCGGCACTGGCGACGCAGCGCTTCCGCTCGGGCGCGCCCAAGTCAAAGGACTTCGCCATCAGAAACGGCGTCAAGACTCCGGGCAAGGTCGCGATTTTCGCCAGCTGCTACATCAATTACAACGAGCCGGGCATCGGCCACGACCTGCTCAAGGTCCTGGACCACAACGAGGTGCCCTACATCCTGGTGAACAAGGAAAAGTGTTGCGGCATGCCCAAACTCGAATTGGGCGACCTCGATTCGGTCAACGAGAGCAAGGAAGCGAACATCCCGGTGCTGGCGAGGTACGCGAAGGAAGGCTACGCGATCATCACCGCAGTGCCCAGCTGCACGCTGATGTTCAAGCAGGAGATTCCGCTGATGTATCCCGACGACGCCGACGTTCAGGCGGTCAAGAAGGCAATGTGGGACCCGTTCGAATACTTCATGGCGCGCAAGCGCGACGGCCTGCTCAAGACCGACTTCACGCAGCCGCTGGGAAAGATCAGCTACCAGATTCCGTGCCATACCCGGGTGCAGAACATCGGCAAAAAGACCGAGGAGATGCTCAAGATGGTGCCTGAGACATTCGTCCAGACCAATGAGCGCTGCTCCGGTCACGCCGGCACTTACGGCGTCAAGCTGCCGTATCACGAGACCGCGATGAAGATCGGCAAGCCGCTGTTCAAGAAGATGGCCGAACACCCGCAGGGCGGCCAGCCGGACTTCATCAGTTCCGACTGCCCGCTGGGGGGCCACCACATCGACCAGGGCTTCGACGTCAACTCGCTCGGAACGCCACGGCTGGCGCATCCGATTTCGCTGGTGCGGATGGCTTACGGCTTGAAATAACTGTCATCCCGGACCTGATCCGGGATCCAGGGGACACATATGCAAATCACCGGAAAAATCACCCGCGACAGCCTGATGACGCTCGAGGCGTACAGCAAGTACCGCAAGGAGCGCAAGGCCGAAGTCATCGCCCACCGCAAGCTGCGCAGCGTGCCGCTGGGCGACCACATCAACCTGCAGTTCGAAAGCGAACTGACCGTTCGCTACCAGATCCAGGAGATGCTGCGGATCGAGAAGATCTTCGAGGAAGCGGGCATCGAGCAGGAGATCGACGCCTACGTGCCGTTGATGCCTGACGGCAGCAACTGGAAGGCGACGATGCTGATCGAATATCCCGACGTCAACGAGCGCAAGCGCGAGCTGGCCCGGCTGATCGGCGTGGAAGACCGGATGTTCGTCGAGGTCGAGGGCCACGCGCGCGTGTATGCCATCGCGGACGAGGACCTGGACCGCGAGAACGACGAGAAGACGTCAGCCGTCCACTTCGTGCGCTTCGAGTTCACGCCGGCAATGGTGTCGGCGATCAAGGCCGGCGCCAGCGTGAAAGTCGGCTGCGACCACCGCAACTACCCGGCGCACACGATCGTCGCGGCGGAAACGCTGGCATCGCTGGCGGGTGATCTGAAGTAGACCGTCATCCCTGCGTCCGCGGGAATGGCATCACATCGGCGCAAACAGGTCGATGCGATCGGTGATCATGCCGTCGATGCCGAGCTGGAGCAGCCGCTGCGCCGCCCACTCGTCGTTGACGGTGTAGCCGAGGCACTTCATTCCGGCGTCGTGTACCTGCGTCACGGTCGCAGCGTCCCACAGGGCGTGGTTGCAAACGATGGCGACGCAGTCCAGGGCCGCAGCCTTGTCCAGCCAGCCGTCCCACAGCTTGTCCAGCAACAGCCCGCGCGGCAATCGTGCCGCAGTCGCCTGCGCGCCCTCCAGCGCCTCAGGGCGGAAGGACGTCAGCAACGGCGGAGTCGGCGCGTCGTTCCAGAGCCGGTCGGCATGGCGCGCGACGACCTCTCCCGTTCGGCGCTCCAGGCCGGGTGTCGGCTTGATCTCGATGTTCAGCAGATGGCCGTTGGCCAGGCAGAAGCGGCTGATGTTCTCCAGCGTCGGCAGCGGCTCACCGGCGAAGGCGCGGCTGTGCCAGCCGCCGGCGTCGAGCCTGGCCAGTTCGTCCCACGGATGATCGCCCCCGGTCTCGCTCGCGGCGCGGCCGAAGACCTCGCGGGCGTTGGTCGTGCGGGCCAGCGCGGTGTCGTGCATCAGGAACGGCACGCCGTCGGCTGACAGCTTGGCGTCGCATTCGAACATCCGGTAGCCGTGGGCCGCACCGAAACGAAACGCCGCGAGCGTGTTTTCCGGCGCCAGCTTGCCCGCGCCGCGGTGCGCGATCCAGAGCGGGTACGGCCAATCTGTCATGGGCACTTCAGATCCGCTTGCCGCTCTCGGCGTTGAACCAGTGGAGCCGCTCTTCGCGCGGCTTGACGTGGATGATGGAGTCAGTGGCCGGCGCCGGCTTCTCCTCGTCGGTCCGGATGATGATCTGCTCGTCGCCCACGCGCCCATACACCAGCCGCTCGGCGCCCAGCAGTTCTACCGTTTCAACCTTCACCTGCCAGCCGTCCAGGCCAATGTCCATGTGCTCGGGCCGGATGCCCAGCAACGACCCGGGCCGGCCGCCCTGCGCGTTCTTCAGCAGGTTCATCGGCGGGGAGCCGATGAAGCTGGCGACAAACGTGGATGCGGGCCGGTGGTAGACCTCTTCGGGCGTGCCGAACTGCTCCATCACGCCCGCGTTCATCACCATCATCCGTTGCGCCAGCGTCATCGCCTCCACCTGATCATGGGTGACGAAGAGCGACGTGATGCCCAGCTCGCGGTGCAGCTTCTGGATCTCCAGCCGGGTCTGGGCCCGCAGCTTGGCGTCGAGGTTGGACAGCGGCTCGTCGAACAGGAACACCTGCGGCTGGCGCACGATGGCGCGTCCCATCGCCACCCGCTGGCGCTGTCCGCCGGAGAGTGCGCGTGGCTTGCGCTCCAGCAGGTTGCCGAGTTCAAGGATGCGGGCCGCCTTGTCGACCCGGGCCTTGATTTCGGCAATCGGTACCTTCTTGATCTTCAGCCCATAGGCCATGTTGTCGAACACGGACATGTGAGGGTAGAGCGCGTAGTTCTGGAACACCATCGCGATATCGCGCTCGGCCGGCTCGAGGTCGTTGACGACGCGGTCGCCGATCCGGATCTCGCCTTCGGAAACCTCTTCCAGTCCGGCCACCATCCGCAGCAGCGTGGATTTGCCGCAGCCTGACGGACCGACGATGACGATGAACTCGCGGTCTGCGATGTCTGCGCTGACGCCGTGGATCACCTGCAGCGCCTGCTTGCCGGTGCCGTAGCGCTTGACGACGTTCTTGAGTTGAATGGATGCCATATCAGTTCTTGCTCAAAGTCCTACTTTTCCGTATCCACCAAACCCTTGACGAACCACCGCTGCATCCCGACCACCACGATGGCGGGCGGCAGCATCGCCAGGATGGCGGTGGCCATCACAACGTTCCATTCGTTCTGCGAATCGCCGCCGGCGATCATGCGTTTGATGCCGACGACCACCGGGTACATGTCTTCGCCGGTGGTGGCCAGCAATGGCCAGAGGTACTGGTTCCAGCCGTAGATGAACTGGATCACGAACAGCGCCGCGATCGAAGTCTTGGACAGCGGCAGCAGGACGTCGAAGAAAAACCGCATCGGACTGGCGCCGTCCATGCGCGACGCTTCCGTCAGCTCGTCGGGCACGGTCATGAAGAACTGGCGGAACAGGAAAGTGGCGGTGGCCGAGGCGATCAGCGGCACCGTCAACCCCGCATAGGTGTTGAGCATGTGCAGGTCCGAAAGCACCTTGTACGTTGGCAGGATCCGCACCTCCACCGGCAGCATTAGCGTGATGAAAATCGCCCAAAAGAAAGTCTTGCGGAACGGAAAGCGGAAATACACGATGGCGAAGGCCGAGAGTAGCGAGATCGAAATCTTGCCGATGGAGATCACCAGCGCCGTCACCAGGCTGACCCACATCATGTGGGCCACCGGCGCATTGGAGCCGACGCTGGTTTCGCGCCCGAACAGGGCCGATTTGTAGCTGTACCAGAAGTTGCTCCCCGGCAGCAGCGGCATCGGTGTCTGGACGATCTCCTGCGCCGTGTGAGTGGACGCCACGAACGCCAGGTACAGCGGGAAAGCGACGATCAACACGCCAAGCAACACGACCGCGTGGGCGAGAAGCCCGTGGGTTCCACGTTTTTCAACCATGGCCGGCCTTCATCAGTACTGCACCTTCTTCTCGACGTAGCGGAACTGGACCACCGTCAGCGCCACCACGATCACCATCAGAACCACCGACTGCGCGGCCGATCCGCCCAGATCCATCGCCTTGAATCCGTCGTAATACACCTTGTAGACCAGGATCGACGTGTCCCTTCCCGGACCACCCTGGGTTGCCGCATCGACGATGGCGAAGGTGTCGAAAAAGGCATACACCACGTTGATCACCAGCAGGAAGAAGGTGGTGGGCGACAGCAGCGGGAACTGCACGGTCCAGAAGCGTCGCCACGGACCTGCCCCGTCGATCGCCGCAGCCTCGATCAGCGACTTCGGGATCGATTGCAATCCGGCCAGGAAGAACAGGAAGTTGTAGGAGATCTGCTTCCAGACCGCGGCCATCACGATCAGTGTCATGGCGTGGGTGGAGTTGAGCAGGTGGTTCCAGTCGATCCCGACTTTGCCCAACGCATAGGCCACCACGCCCAGCGACGGCGAGAACATGAAGACCCATAGCACCGCGGCGACGGAGGGTGCCACGGCGTAGGGCAGGATCAACAGGGTCTTGTAGACGACTGCTCCGCGTGCGATGCGGTCAGCGAACACTGCCAGTAGCAGCGACAAACTGATTCCGATGCCGGCAACGAGAACCGAGAACAGCGCCGTCGTCTTGAAGGATTCGAGATAGCCGGGATCGGCAAAGAGTTGCCGGAAATTGGCAAAGCCCACGAATTCAACGGACGTGCCGAATGGGTCCTGCTGCTGCAGTGACTGCAGGATGGCCTGCGCCGCCGGCCAGAAGAAAAACACCAGGATGACCGCCATCTGCGGCAGCAGCAGCAGCCAAGGCAACCAGGTTGAGCGGAAGACGACGCGTTTTTCCATGGCTTATTGTCGCCCACAGCACCCACCCTCACCCGCTTGGCGGGGGTGGGCAGGTGAGGGGCTGCGGTCAGTACCGCCAACAGCGAACAAGACCGTCAGGACTTATTCGCCTTCTGGAACCGCTCCAGCTGTTCGTTGCCGCGGGTCACGATGGCGTCCAGGGCTTCCTTGGCTGTCTTCTTGCCATTCCAGACCTGTTCGAGTTCCTCGTCTTCGATGGCGCGCACCTGCACGTAGTTGCCCAGCCGGATGCCGCGCGACTTGTCGGTGACCTTGCGGATCATCTGGGTGACGGCGACGTCCGTGCCCGGGTTCTGCTTGTAGAAGCCGGACTGCTCGGTTAGTTTGTACGCGGCGGTGGTGATCGGCAGGTAGCCGGTGCGCTTGTGGCTCGCGGACTGCACTTCCGGAGTCGAGATGAAGCTGAAGAACTTGGCCACACCCTTGTACTCGGCCGGCTTCTTGCCCGACATCACCCACAGGCTGGCGCCGCCGATGACAGTGTTCTGCGGCGCGCCGGGCACGTCGGGGTAATAGGGCAGGGGAGCCAGGCCGTAGGCAAACTTCGCGTTCTTGGCAACGTTGCCGTAGAAGCCGGACGACGTGTTGATCATGGCGCATTCACCGGACACGAAGCTCGCTTCCGGCACGTTGCCACGGCCCTTGTAGACGAACAGGCCCTGCTTGGCCATGTTCGCCAGGTTCTCGATGTGGCGCACGTGCAGGGGCGAGTTGATCTTCAGGCGCGCGTCCAGCCCGGCCAGCCCGTTGCTCTTGGTGGCGAATTCCACGTTGTGCCAGGCCGAAAAGCTCTCCAGCTGGGTCCAGCCCTGCCAGGCCGTGGTGAACGGACATTTATGGCCGGACGCCTTGAGCTTGGCGGCCGCGACCACCACTTCGGGCCAGGTCGAGGGTGCCTGGTCGGTGGGCAGGCCGGCTGCCTTGAACGCATCCTTGTTGTAGTAGAAGACGGTGGTCGAGCTATTCAGGGGAAAACTCAACATCTGGCCGTTGGGCGCCGTGTAGTAGCCGGCGACCGCGGAGATGTAGGCGCCCGGATCGAACTTCTCGCCGGCATCCTTCATCACCTGGGCCACCGGTACGATCGCGCCTTTGCTGCCCATCATCGTTGCGGTTCCCACTTCGAACACCTGCAGGATGTGCGGAGCATTGCCGGAGCGGAAGGCGGCGATCGAGGCGGTCATCGATTCGTCGTAGGTGCCTTTGAAGGTCGGCACCACCTTGTATTCCTTCTGGCTTTCGTTGAACTGCCTGGCCAGGTCGTTGACCCATTCATTGTTGACCGCAGTCATCGAATGCCACCACTGAATTTCGGTCTGGTCCTGTGCGGCGCAGGAAAAGGCGGCAACGAGGGCCGCCCCGCAAAGCTTTAGTTTCATGAATGCTCCTGGATGAAAACGGCAAGCGTATGAGTTATTTGTGACAGCGGATTTAACAATCCCGGTCGGACCTGGACAAGCGGGGTTTCCATGAGCCGGGCGAACCCTCCGGCCGGCGGGGATGCGCGACGCCCACGGGCTTCTTTATGCTGCACTGCGGTAACATCTCCACTCGGCTTCCGGGATGCTTTCATCCGGCTGACAAACCCACCCGATGAACGCACCCACAACGCTTAACCAACTCATGGCCGCGGTCCCGGGCGACGCTCCCCGCCTGCGCGAGATTCCGTACAACTACACGTCGTTCTCCGATCGCGAGATCGTGATCCGCCTGCTGGGCGCGCGGGCCTGGGAAGTGTTGAACCAGTTGCGTGAGGAGCGCAGCACGGGCCGCTCCGCGCGGATGCTGTACGAGGTGCTGGGCGATATCTGGGTGGTCCAGCGCAACCCTTATCTGCAGGACGACCTGCTGGACAACCCCAAGCGCCGGCGCATGCTGGTCGACGCGCTGCAGCACCGGCTGGCGGAAGTGGAGAAGCGCCGCACGCCGAAAGCCGACTCCGCCCGCGACGCCATCGTCGGCGAACTGCTCCAAGGCGCGACCCGCGCCGTGCTGAGTTTCGACTCCAGCTTCACGTCGGCCGCCGATCTGCGGCGCCGGACCCAGCGCGTGCTGCGTCGGTATACGGCGAAGGACAACATCAAGTTCGACGGTCTGTCACGCGTGTCGCACGTGACCGATGCCACCGACTGGCGCGTCGAATATCCGTTCGTGGTCCTGACCCCGGACACCGAGGCTGAGATGGCCGGCCTGGTCCAGGGCTGCATCGACCTGGGCCTGACCATCATTCCGCGCGGCGGCGGCACCGGCTACACCGGCGGCGCCATTCCCCTGACCTGGAGGAGCGCGGTGATCAACACCGAAAAGCTCGAGGCCATGACGGAAGTGGAGATGCTGACCATGCCCGGCCAGGCGCAGCCGGTGCCGACGGTGTGGACCGAGGCTGGCGTCGTGACGCAGCGGGTGGCCGACGCCGCCGAGCGCGGCGGCTTCGTGTTCGCGGTCGACCCGACCTCGGCCGAGGCGTCCTGCATCGGCGGCAACATCGCGATGAATGCCGGCGGCAAGAAGGCCGTGCTGTGGGGCACCGCGCTGGACAACCTGGTTTCCTGGCGCATGGTGACGCCGCAGGCGCAGTGGCTGGAAGTCACGCGCATGGACCACAACCTGGGCAAGATCCACGACGCCGAGTTCGCGACCTTTGAGCTGAAGTACTTCGAGGCCGACGGCAAGACGCCGGTGCGCACCGAGCAGCTGGTCATCCCCGGCGCCACCTTCCGCAAGGAAGGCCTGGGCAAGGACGTCACCGACAAGTTCCTCTCCGGCCTGCCCGGCATCCAGAAGGAAGGCTGCGACGGCCTGATCACCAGCAGCCGCTGGGTAGTGCACCGGATGCCGCAGCACACGCGCACCGTCTGCATGGAGTTCTTCGGCAACGCGCGCGACGCGGTGCCGAGTATCGTCGAGATCAAGGACTTCATGTTCGCCGAGCAGAAGCGCTCGGGCGTGCTGCTGGCCGGACTCGAGCACCTGGACGACCGCTATCTGAAGGCGGTCGGCTATTCGACCAAGTCCAAGCGTGGCGGGTTGCCCAAGATGGTGCTGGTCGGAGACATCTGCGGCGATGATGCCGACGCGGTCGCAAAGGTGACTTCGGAAGTGGTGCGGATCGCCAACTCGCGTAGCGGTGAAGGCTTCATCGCCATCAGTCCGGAAGCGCGCAAGAAGTTCTGGCTCGATCGCAAGCGGACGGCGGCGATCAGCAAGCACACCAATGCCTTCAAGATCAACGAGGACGTTGTGATTCCGCTGCCGCGGATGGCCGAATACACCGACGGCATTGAGCGCATCAACATCGAGCTGAGCCTGCGCAACAAAATCCAGCTGACCGATCGGCTCGAGGCATTTTTCGGCCGGGGCAACCTGCCGCTGGGCAAGCACGACGACGCCAACGAGATCCCGTCGGCGGAGCTGCTGGAAGACCGCGTCGGCCAGGCGCTGGAGCTGGTGCGCGAGGTGCGCTCCCAATGGCAGGGGTGGCTGCAGGACGTGGAGCCGCTGTTCACGCAGCTGCAGGACCACAACCTGCGCGCCAGCTGGAAGACCCAGATTCGCGCTCCGCTGCAGGCCATCTTCGCCGGCGAGGCCTTCGCCGGCATCCTGGCCGAGTGCAATGCGATCCACAAGCGCGTGCTCAAGGGCCGGGTCTGGGTGGCGCTGCACATGCACGCCGGCGACGGCAACGTCCACACCAACATTCCCGTCAACAGCGACGACTATGAGATGTTGCAGAGCGCGCACGGTGCTGTGAAGCGCATCATGGCGCTGGCCCGCTCGCTCAATGGCGTGATCTCCGGCGAACACGGCATCGGCATCACCAAGCTCGAATTTCTGACCGACGAAGAGCTGCGCCCTTTTACCGAGTACAAACAGAGGATTGACCCGGAAGGCCGTTTCAACAAGGGTAAGTTGCTACGGAATCAGGAGCATCTTGCGCACGCTGGACGTGCGCTAACGGCTGATTTGACCAATGCCTACACGCCCAGCTTCGGGCTGATGGGCCATGAGTCGCTGATCATGCAGCAGAGCGATATTGGCGCCATTGCCGACAGCATGAAGGACTGCCTGCGCTGCGGCAAATGCAAACCCGTGTGCGCCACCCACGTGCCGCGCGCCAACCTGCTGTACAGCCCGCGCAACAAGATTCTGGCTACGTCCTTGCTGGTGGAAGCCTTCCTGTACGAAGAGCAGACCCGGCGCGGCGTGAGCATCAAGCACTGGGAGCAGTTCGAGGACGTGGCCGACCACTGCACGGTGTGCCACAAATGCCTGTCGCCCTGCCCAGTAAAGATCGACTTTGGCGACGTGACCATGAACATGCGCAACCTGCTGCGCAAAATGGGCAAAAAGACCTTCCGCCCTGGCAATGCCGCGGCCATGTTCTTCTTGAATGCCACCAATCCCGAAACCATCAAACTGGCGCGGGCCGCCATGGTGGGCGTGGGCTTTAAGGCCCAGCGCTTGGCCAACGACCTGCTGCGCAGCTTCGCCAAGAAGCAGACCGCTGCACCGCGCGCTACGGTGGGCACTGCGCCCATCAAAGAGCAGGTGATCCACTTCATCAATAAAAAGATGCCGGGCAACCTGCCCAAAAAAACCGCGCGCGCCCTGCTGGACATTGAAGACAGCGACTACGTGCCCATCATCCGCAACCCGGTGGGCACCACCAGCGAATCCGAAGCGGTGTTTTACTTCCCCGGCTGCGGCTCCGAGCGCCTGTTCAGCCAGGTCGGCCTGGCCACCCAGGCCATGCTGTGGCACGCCGGGGTGCAAACCGTGCTGCCACCGGGCTACCTGTGCTGCGGCTACCCGCAAAAAGGCAGCGGCCAGTTCGACAAGGCCAACAAGATCATCACCGACAACCGGGTGCTGTTCCACCGCGTGGCCAATACGCTGAACTACCTGGACATCAAGACCGTGGTGGTGAGCTGCGGCACCTGCTATGACCAGCTGCAGGGCTACGAGTTCGACAAAATATTCCCCGGTTGCCGCATCATCGACATCCATGAATACCTGCTGGAAAAAGGCATCACGCTGAACAACGGCGGCAGCTACCTGTACCACGATCCCTGCCACACCCCCATGAAGCTGCAGGAGCCGATGAAGACAGTGAAGGCGCTGTTGGGCGACCAGGTGCTGGAGAGCAAGCGCTGCTGCGGCGAGTCGGGCACCCTGGGCGTGACCCGGCCCGACATCTCCACGCAAATCCGCTTCCGCAAGGAAGAAGAACTGCGCAACGACGAAACCAAGCTGCGCGCCTTGGGCAACCTGGACGAAAAGGACAACGTGAAAATCCTCACCAGCTGCCCTAGCTGCCTGCAGGGCCTGAGCCGCTACGGCAACGACCTGCAAAACGGCCTGCTCGAAGCCGACTACATCGTGGTCGAAATGGCCAACCAGATCTTGGGCAAGGACTGGCTGCCGACCTACGTGGCGCAAGCCAACCACGGCGGCATCGAGCGGGTGCTCGTGTAATGGCGGGCTTAAAAGCTGGGGCGCCGACGCCCCAAGACATTACCGTCCACGGCTTATCGCGAGCGTTGGAAGTCACGTTTTCCGACGGTGCCGTGTTCCGCATTCCGTTCGAGCTGATGCGCGTGTATTCACCGTCCGCCGAAGTGCAAGGCCACGGGCCGGGCCAGGAAACCCTGCAAACGGGGATGCGCGAAGTCACGCTGAACGGCCTGGAGCCGGTAGGCAATTACGGCGTGCAGCCTACGTTTTCCGACGGCCACAGCACCGGCATCTTCACTTGGGATTACCTGTACTTCCTGGGGGCTGAGCAAGACAAGCTGTGGGCCGACTACGAAGCCCGTCTGGCGGTAGCCGGTGCCAGCCGCGAT
>JACMQP010000058.1 GCA_014376915.1 Ramlibacter sp. | reverse complement strand
TGATGCCGATCGGCGTGTTCGTGCCGCGCCACGCCGAGGAAGCGAAGATTGCGATCGACATCTGCCGCGACCTCGGCGTGCCGATCGTGCCGCGCGGCGGCGGCACCAGCCAGGGCGGGCAGACCGTTGGCGCGGGACTGCTGATCGACCATTCCAAGCATGTCCGCAGCATCCTGAGCTTCGACGCCGAGAAGCGCACCGCCGTGGTCGAGCCCGGCATCGTGCTGGACCACCTGAACCTGGGCCTGAAGAAAGCCGGCCTCTGGTACCCGGTCGATGTTTCCACCAGCGCGCAGGCGACGCTGGGCGGCATGGCCGGCAACAACTCCTGCGGCAGCCGCAGCATCGCCTACGGCAACATGGTCCACAACGTGCTCGGCGCGCAGGCCTGGACGGCCGACGGCGCGCTGCACGACTTCGGCCTGTTCGAGGACAGCACCGGGCGGGCCCGCACGATCGGCGAGCGGGTGCGGCAGCTGGCGATCGAGCTGGCGCCGGAGATCGATGCCAACTGGCCCAAGGTGCTGCGTCGCGTGGCCGGTTACAACCTGGACATCTTCCGCAACCAGAACGAGCGGCCCTACACCAGTGACGGCTCGGTCAATTTGGCGCACCTGCTGATCGGGAGCGAAGGAACGCTGGCCCTGACCAAGTCGCTGACGCTGCAACTGGCGGAACTGCCACGCGCCAAGGTGCTGGGCATCGTCAACTTCCCGACCTTCCACAAGGCGATGGACTCGGCCCAGCACATCGTCAAGCTCGGCGACGGAACGCTCACAGCTGTCGAACTGGTCGACCGCACCATGATCGACCTGGCACTGCAGAACCCGGCGTTCGCACCGGTGGTCCGCACCGCGCTGACTGGTTCGCCAGCAGCGATCCTGCTGGTGGAGTTCTCCGGCGCCAGCCGCGCGGACCTGGAGCCGAAACTGACCCAGCTCGAGGAGCTGATGGGCGACCTCGGCCTGCCGGGCTCGGTGGTCAAAATGGCCGACGAGGCGCCGCAGAAGAACCTGTGGGAAGTGCGCAAGGCGGGCCTGAACATCATGATGAGCCTCAAGGGTGACGGCAAGCCGGTCAGCTTCATCGAAGACTGCGCCGTGCCGCTGGAGCACCTGGCCGAATACACCGACTCGCTGACCCAGGTGTTTCGCAAGCATGGCAGCAAGGGCACCTGGTACGCCCACGCCTCGGTCGGCACGCTGCACGTGCGGCCGATCCTGGACATGCGGCGGGGCGGCGCGTCCAAGATGCGCGCGATCGCCGAGGAAGCCTCCGAGCTGGTCCGCAAGCACAAGGGCGCCTACAGCGGCGAGCATGGCGACGGCCTGTGCCGCGGCGAGTGGATCGGATGGCAGTTCGGCCCGAAGATCAACGAGGCGTTCGGCCGCATCAAGCAGCTGTTCGACCCGGCCAACCTGCTGTGCCCCGGGCGCATCATCGATCCGCCGAAGATGGACGACACGCGGCTGATGCGCTTCCCGCCGTCGTACCGCGTGATCCCGCTGGCGCCGGCGCTGGACTGGACGCCGTGGGATGTGCAGAACAACCCGGTTACCGAGCAAATTAGCGCGCCCGGCAGCGGCGGTGACCCGGCGCACGGCTTCGCCAAGGCGGTGGAGATGTGCAACAACAACGGGCACTGCCGCAAATTCGACGCCGGCACGATGTGCCCGAGCTACCGCGTCACCCGCGACGAGAAGCACCTGACGCGCGGCCGTGCCAACACGCTTCGCCTCGCCATGTCGGGCCAGCTCGGCGCCGACGGCATCGCCAGCGAGGAAGTTCGCGAAGCCCTGGACCTGTGCGTGAGCTGCAAGGGCTGCAAGCGCGACTGCCCAACCGGCGTCGACATGGCAAAGATGAAGGTCGAGTTCCTGCATCACTACAAGGCGAAGCACGGCTTCACGCTGAAGGACCGGCTGGTCGGCAAGCTGCCCGATTACGCGCACATCGCATCGCGTTTCGCGGGCATGCTGAACAAGCGCAACACCAGCCCGCTGATGCAGCGCCTGGGCGAAAAGATCCTCGGCTTCTCGGCGCGGCGCAGCCTGCCGCAATGGAAGGCGAAGCACTTCTTCAACGCCGCCCACAACGGCGCGACACGCGAGCAGGCGCTGGCCAGCGCCAAGGCCGTCGTGCTGTTCGTCGACACTTTCAACGGCTACTTCGAATCCGGCAACGCATCCGCGGCGCTGCGCGTCCTGCAGGCCGCCGGCTACACCGTGCACGTGGCAAGCAAGGCGCAGGCGGACGGCAAGCACCTGTGCTGCGGCCGCACTTACCTGTCCAGCGGCATGGTCGACGCAGCGAAGGCCAAGGCCGGCGAGCTGGTGCGGGCGCTGCTGCCCTTTGCCGAAAAAGGCATCGCGATCGTCGGCCTGGAGCCGTCCTGCCTGCTCACGTTACGCGACGAAACGCTGTCGATGGGTCTGGGGGAGCCGGCGCAAACCGTGGCCGGCCAGGCGCTGCTGTTCGAGGAGTTCCTGGCGCGCGAGGCCAACGCCGGCCGGTTGGACGGGCTCAAGTCGCGGCTCCAGCCGCTGGACAAGCGCGTCCTGTTGCACGGCCACTGCCACCAGAAGGCTTTCGGCGCGGTGACGCCGATCCTGGACGTGCTCAAGCTGATCCCCGGCGTCGAGCCCGAGCTGATCGAGAGCAGCTGCTGCGGCATGGCCGGCAGCTTCGGCTATGAAACTGCCCACTACGACGTGTCGATGCAGATGGCGGAACTAAGTCTGCTGCCGGCAGTGCGCAAACACCCGGGCGCAATCGTGGTGGCCGACGGCACCAGCTGCCGGCACCAGATCCAGGACGGTGCCGACCGGCCCGCGGTTCACGCTGCGGTGGTGCTGGCCGCGCAGCTGTAGCGGACGATCGTGCAGGGAACGCGCGAGAGCTTCTGTGTCCATGCGCTGGCCAGCGGGCGCGATTTCCGCCTCGTGCTCCCCAAGCTTGGCGTGACGGCCCCGGTGGGGCGGCACAATGAGGGCATGCCACAGTCCCCGACCCTGATCCGCCCAGCCCTGCCGGCTGACGAAGCCGCGTGGCGACAACTTTGGCAGAGCTATTGCGAGTTCTACCGGATGACCCTGCCGGACACCGTCACGACGCGGACCTGGAGCCGCGTCCTCGACCCGGATTCAGGCGTGCTGTGCATCGTCGCCGAGGTCGACGGCCAGGTCTACGGTTTCGCCAACTGCGTGATCCATGAGAACACCTGGGAACTGCAGCCGGTCTGCTACCTGGAGGACCTGTTCGTGGTGGCTTCGGCCCGCGGCCGCGGCGTCGGCAAGGCCCTGATCGAGTGGCTGCGCAACGCGATGCGCGCCGAGGGCTGGGCCCGCCTGTACTGGGTCACGGCGCAGGACAACACGTCCGCCCGCGCCCTTTACGACCAGTTCACCGAAGCCGACGGCTTCGTTCGCTACGTGCTCAAGCAGAAGTAGCCTGGCCAGGGCGCCCTCGGGGGAAAGCGATCAGGACGGTCAGGCGAACAGCGCCTTGTGCTGCTCGCGCAGCAGGTTTTTCTGCACCTTGCCCATCGTGTTGCGCGGCAACTCGCCGACCACGAAGCAGCGCTTGGGGATCTTGAAGTTGGCGAGCCGTCCCTTCAGCTGCGCGATGACCGCATCGGCGTCGACACTGGCGCCCGGCTTCGGGATGACCACGGCCACGCCCACTTCACCGAAATCCGGATGCGGCACGCCGACCAGCGCGCTTTCCGCGACGCCGGCCAGCTCGTTGATGTAGCTCTCGATCTCGGCCGGATAGACGTTGTAGCCGCCGCTGATGATCAGGTCCTTGCTGCGGCCCACGATGTGCACGTAGCCGTGCTCGTCGACCTTGCCGACATCGCCGGTCTTGAACCAGCCGTCGGCAGTGAATTCTTCTTTGGTCTTCTCCGGCATCCGCCAGTAGCCCTTGAAGACGTTGGGGCCCGTCACCTCGATGCCGCCGATCTCCCCGGCCGACAGCTCCATTTTGCCGTCCTCGCCGAGCACCCGCAGGCCGACGCCCGACAGCGGAAAGCCCACGGTGCCGCCGCGGCGCTCACCTTGCTTCGCAGCGTACGGATTGGAGGTCAGCATGATGGTTTCGCTCATGCCGTAGCGCTCCAGGATGGTGTGGCCGGTGCGCTCGCGCCATGCATTGAAAGTTTCCAGCAGCAGCGGCGCCGAGCCGGCGATAAAGAGGCGCATGTGTTTCGCCGCATCGCGTGTGAGCGACGGCTCGGCCAGCATCCGCACGTACAGCGTCGGCACGCCCATGAACACGGTGGCCTCGCGCATCTTCGCAATCACCAGCTTGGGGTCGAACTTCGCCAGCCAGATCATCTTGCTGCCATTGAGCAGCGCGCCGTGAATGGCCACGAACAGGCCGTGCACGTGGAAGATCGGCAGCGCGTGGATCAGCACGTCGCCGCGCTGCCAGCCCCAATACGCCTTGAGCACC
>JACMQP010000426.1 GCA_014376915.1 Ramlibacter sp. | reverse complement strand
GCCTTCATTGCCTCGGGCTGCATGGCGGACTTGTCGCCGGTCTTGGTCTTGGCGTCGACCTTGGCCTGGGCTTTCGCTTCGGATTTGGCATCGCCCGCCTTCATGGCTTCCGGCATCGGCGCAGCGCCGGTGTGGGAGGCGGCGAAGGTGACGGTGGCGAACAGGCTGGACAACAGGATGGCAAGCAGTTTATTCATGGAAAGATTCTCTGGTTGAAATGAAGCAAGACCGCTCTCCAGTTCTGGAGAGTCCACCTCTGAAACGTGCGTGAGCATCCTGGGGTTGACTGGGCAACTGCTATTTCGCCGGAGTCGGCACCGCGGGGGCGCCCGCCGGCAGGGTCTGGTTGGGCGCCGGCATGCTGGGGGCCGTCGGCGTGGCGACGGGAAAGCTCATGGCCGCCGGCGCAGCCATCGGCGCCACGCGCGTGTCGGCCACTTCGCCGCCATGGAACTTAACCACCAGCGGCACGATCAGCAGCGCCACGATGTTGATGATCTTGATCAGCGGGTTGACAGCCGGGCCGGCCGTGTCCTTGTAGGGGTCGCCCACGGTGTCCCCGGTCACGGCCGCCTTGTGCGCTTCCGAGCCCTTGCCGCCGTGGTTGCCGTCCTCGATGTACTTCTTGGCGTTGTCCCAGGCGCCGCCGCCGGTGCACATCGAGATGGCGACGAACAGGCCGGTCACGATGGTTCCCATCAGCATGCCGCCCAGGGCTTTCGGCCCGAGGATCAGGCCGACCAGGATCGGCACCACCACCGGCAGCAGCGACGGGATGATCATTTCCTTGATCGCGGCGCTGGTCAGCATGTCGACCGCGCGGCCGTACTCGGGCTTGGCGGTCCCTTCCATGATGCCTTTGATCTCGCGGAACTGGCGGCGCACTTCGACCACCACGGCGCCGGCGGCGCGGCCGACGGCCTCCATCGCCATCGCGCCGAACAGGTAAGGGATCAGCCCGCCGATAAACAGGCCCACGATCACCATCGGGTCGCTCAGGTCGAAACTGATCGCCTGGCCGTAGCTTTCGAGCTTGTGCGTGTAGTCGGCGAACAGCACCAGCGCGGCAAGGCCGGCCGAGCCGATCGCGTAGCCCTTGGTCACGGCCTTGGTGGTGTTGCCGACAGCGTCCAGCGGGTCGGTGATGGCACGCACGCTGGACGGCAGGTCGGCCATTTCGGCGATGCCGCCGGCGTTGTCGGTAATCGGGCCGTACGCGTCCAGCGCCACCACGATGCCCGCCATGCTGAGCATGGACGTGGCGGCGATGGCGATGCCGTACAGGCCGGCCAGCTGGAACGACGCCAGGATGGCGATGCAGACGCACACCACCGGCCACGCGGTGGAGCGCATGGAGACGCCCAGGCCGGCAATGATGTTGGTGCCGTGTCCCGTGGTCGATGCCTGCGCGATGTGGCGCACCGGCGCGTACTGGGTGCCCGTGTAGTACTCGGTGATCCAGACCAGCGCACCGGTCAGGACCAGGCCGACGGCGCAGGCGCCGAAGAGGCGCATCTGCGTGCCGCTCCCCAACACGGCGTTGTCCGGCATTAGCCAGATGGTGACGAAGTAGAAGGCGATCAGCGACAGGATGCCCGCCACCGCCAGGCCGCGGTACAGCGCCGGCATCACGTTGGTCATGCCCGGCTTCGCCTTGACGAAGAAGCAGCCGATGATCGACGCGATGATGGACACCGCGCCCAGCGCCAGCGGATACATGACGGCGGCGGTCGGCGCCGAGCCGATCAGCAGCGCGCCAAGCACCATGGTGGCAATCAGCGTCACGGCGTAGGTTTCGAACAGGTCGGCCGCCATGCCGGCGCAGTCGCCGACGTTGTCCCCCACGTTGTCGGCGATCACCGCCGGGTTGCGCGGGTCGTCTTCCGGAATGCCGGCTTCGACCTTGCCGACCAGGTCAGCACCGACGTCGGCGCCTTTGGTGAAGATGCCGCCGCCCAGCCGCGCGAAGATCGAAATCAGCGAAGAGCCGAAGGCAAACCCGATCAGCGGGTTGAGCAGCTTGGCGAGATTCTTGTCCGGCGTCAGCACGCCGTTGCCGGCCAGAAACCAGTAGAAGCCGGTCACGCCCAGCAGGCCCAGGCCGACCACCAGCATGCCGGTGATGGCGCCGCCGCGGAAGGCGACGTCCAGCGCCGGGCCGATGCCGCGGGTAGCGGCCTGTGCCGTGCGCACGTTGGCTCGGACCGAGACATTCATGCCGATGAAGCCGCAGGCGCCGGAAAGCACGGCGCCGATGATGAAGCCGGTGGCGGTGAGGCCGTCCAGGAAGACGCCGATGAGGATCGCCAGCACGACGCCGACGATGGCGATGGTCTTGTACTGACGGGCCAGGTAAGCGGCTGCGCCGGTTTGGATGGCGGCCGCGATTTCCTGCATCCGGGCGTTGCCGGGGTCCTGCGCGAGGATCCAGCCTCGCGCCCAGAATCCATATGCCACGGCCGCAAAGCCGCAGACGAGCGCCAGTACGAGCGCCGAATTGCCTGTCATAGGTTTCTCCTTCCGTTGTTTTCGCTTGGAGGGGGCTACGCTGCGGTGCCCCCGCTGCGTTGCTTCCTCATTGCTCCCGGCAGGCGGAGACGATTGGCCAACCGGCGCAATATAAGCGCAAAGCCGTGACGGATTCGCGGCCACCCGGGGAAAGCGGGGCCCGCGAAAGTAAAATCAGGGTTAATCCTAGGTCTCCAGTTCCAACCTCCTATCCCAAAAAATCATGTCCCTCGACAAAGTTACCCCCGGAAAAAACGTTCCCGACGCCTTCAACGTGATCATCGAGATCCCGATGAATGCGGACCCGATCAAGTACGAAGTGGACAAGGAATCCGGCGCGATCTTCGTGGACCGCTTCATGAGCACGGCCATGCATTACCCGACCAACTACGGTTATGTGCCCATGACCCTGAGTGGCGACGGCGACCCGGTGGACGTGCTGGTGATCACGCCGGTGCCGCTGATCCCGGGCGTGGTCGTGACCTGCCGGCCGATCGGCATCCTGCAGATGGAAGACGAGGCCGGCATGGACGGCAAGGTGCTGGCCGTGCCCACCGACAAGATCCTCTCGATCTACACCCAGTGGCAGAAGCCCGAGGACCTGAACCCGATGCGGCTCAAGACCATCGCGCATTTCTTCGAGCACTACAAGGATCTTGAGTCCGGCAAGTGGGTCAAGATCCTGGGTTGGGAAGGTCCCGATGCGGCACGCAAGGAAATCATGGACGGCATCGCCAGTTACCAGAAACAGCACGCATGACCGACGCGAGCCGCACCATGCCGTTGGAACTGCACTACTGGCCGACCATCCAGGGCCGCGGCGAATTCGTCCGGCTGGCGCTTGAGGCGGCTGCTGCGCCTTACGTGGACGTCGCGCGCGGCAAGGCGTCGCAAGGGCAGGGCATGGGGCCGCTGCAGCATTACCTCGGGGATGAATCGGTGCTGCGGCCGCCGTTCGCTGCGCCGTTCCTGGTGGACGGCAAGCTGGTGGTCGCGCAGTCGGCAGCCATCCTGCTGTATCTCGGCCCGCGGCTGGGCCTGGTTGGCAAGACTGAACGCGACCGGCTCTGGACCCACCAGATCCAGCTGACCATCGCCGACCTCGTCACCGAGGTGCACGCCACCCACCATCCGGTCGGCAGCTCGCTTTCCTACGAGGACCAGAAGCCTGAGGCGAAGCGCAGCGCACAGGACCTGCTGAAGAACCGCGTGCCCAAATTCCTGGCCTGGTTCGAGGCGATCCTCGACCGCAACCCGCGCAATGCGGGGAAGGACACGCCGCAGCTGGTTGGCGCCCGCCTGTCGTATGCCGATTTGTCGCTGTTCCAGCTGGTGTCAGGCCTGCGCTACGCCTTCCCGAAAGGAGCGGCGCG
>JACMQP010000425.1 GCA_014376915.1 Ramlibacter sp. | reverse complement strand
TTGACGATCGAGCCCATCGCCTTCTCGACGATGTTGGACAGGCCGCCCTGCTTGTTGCCGGGCGTGGTGTTGGCGCTGCGGTCGACGCTCCCGCGCTGCAGGTACGCGTCGTACCAGGCCATCTCGCGGATCATCGCTGCCGCCACTTCCGGCGTGGTCGCGCGTGCGGTCAACTGGTCGATGCCGTCGCGCACTTCGGTGGTTTCGGAAAACATCACGCTGGCGCCGGCGCGCACCAGCAGGTCGGAGCAATAACCGACGGCCGGATTGGCGGTGACGCCCGAGAAAGCGTCGCTGCCGCCGCACTGCACGCCGACCACCAGTTCGCTGGCCGGCACGGTTTCCCGCCTGCGGGCGTCCAGCCGCTTCAGGTGCTGCTCCGCCTGCCGCAGGATCGATTCGACCATCGACATGAAACCGACGTGGGCGTCGTCCTGCAGGCAGACCACGTCGAGCTTGTTGTCGGCGTTGCGTTCGTCGATGAGCGCGATGGTGCCCGGCGGCATCAGCCGCTCGGGCTGCAGCTTCTCGCAACCCAGGCTCACCACCATCACCTCGCCGCCGAAGTTCGGATTCAGGCTGATGTTGCGCAGCGTGCGGATCGGGACGACGGCGTCGGGCGCGTCGATCGCCACGCCGCAGCCATAGCCGTGCTCCAGCGCCACCACGTCGTCGACATTGGGATAGTTCGGCAGCAGTTCGGCCTTGATCCGCTGCACCGCGAAGTCGGTGACGCCGGCAACGCACTGCACGGTCTGGGTGATCGCCAGGATGTTGCGGGTGCCGACCGAACCGTCCGGATTTCGGAAGCCCTCGAAGGTGTAACCCTCCAGCGGCGGCAGCGGGTCGCGCTTCAAAGTGGCGATCGGCAGCTTGTCGAGGCCGCGCGCCTCGGGCATCTTCAGCAGCCGCTCGTGGACCCAGCTGCCGGCGGCAATGGAATTGAGCGCGTAGCCGATCGGCACGTTGTAGCGCCGCACCACGCCGCCTTCGGCAATGTCGGTGAGCGCCACCTTGTGGCCTTGCGGCACCCGCTCACGCAGCGCCAGGCCGGACGGGAATACGGTGCCGGGCAACAGGCCGCCGTCGTTGGCGACGATGGCGACGTTGTCGCCAGGGTGCATGGTGATGAAGAGCGGCGCGCGGGTGGCGTTCTGCATGGGAATCTCGTCAAGCGCCAGCGGCGGTGCCGGTGGACTGCCGCTCGATGATGCGGAAGCCGACGTCGACGATGGGCCGGTCGATGGTCTTTCCGGCGCAGCGGTCGATGATCATCTGGGCGGCCAGCCGACCGATGCCGGCGCCGTCGATGTGCACCGTGGTGAGCGAGGGCTGCAGGTGGGCGGCGAAGTCGGCATCGCCGAAACCGCAGACGGCAAGGTCCTGCGGAATGCGCAGGCCGCGCGACTGCGCCTCGATCATCAGGCCCTGGGCGAAGCCGTCGGAACTGCAATAGACGGCCTCGAGCTTGGGATCCTGCTGCAGCAACTGCGCCATTGCGCGGCGGCCCCATTCCACGCTGCTGGGCGCCGGCACGATGGCCGTCGCAACGTCGTGGCCGACAGCGGCTATGAATCCGTCGTGCCGCATCATGGCGCGGTGGTCGTCACCGGTGGCGATGCCCAGCCGCCGCCAGCCGCGCGACAGGAAGAAGCCCGCCACCGCGCTGCCGACCTTCACGTGCGAGAAGCCGACCATCATGTCGACCGGCCGGTCGCTCAGGTCCCAGGTCTCGACCACCGGAATGCCCAGGCGACGCAACTGCTCGCGGGCTTGCGGCGAGTGGACCAGGCCGGTGATCACCATGCCGTCGGGCCGCCGGCCCAGCATGGTGTTGAGCAGTTTTTCCTCGCGCGAGTGGTCGTAGCCGCTCTGGCCCAGGATCAGCTGGTAGCCGGCCTCGTCGAGTGTTTCGGTCAGCGCCTTCACCGTCGGCAGGAACTGCGGCACCTGGATGGTGGGCACCAGGCCGGCCACCATCAGGCTGCGTTTGGACTTGAGGCCGCCGGCCAGCAGGTTGGGGATGTAGCCGGTGGCGGCGACGGCCTGCCGCACCCGCTCGATGGTCTTGC
>JACMQP010000057.1 GCA_014376915.1 Ramlibacter sp. | reverse complement strand
CCGTCGAGCCACCAGGCGCTGACCTGGGGTAAGGCGTTGTAGCCCAGCTTGATGGCGCTGCAGGCCGAGAGCGCCACGGCGAGGCTAAGCAGCCCGATAATCCGGACCAGATTCGCGATGCGATGCATGAACAACGAGGATTCCTTATGAAAGCACTGGATGTGGTCGTCATGGCCGCCGGCAAGGGCACGCGCATGAAGAGCCGGCTGCCCAAAGTGTTGCATCGTTTGGCCGGTCGTGCGCTGATTCAGCATGTGATCGACACCGCCGCCGGCCTGCAGGCGCGCCGGGTGGTGGTGATCACGGGTCACGGGGCGGCTGAAGTCGAGGCGGCGCTGGCGCAATCTGCGCAGGCCGCGGCCACCGATGTGCCGGCCTTTGCCCGGCAGGAACCGCAACTCGGCACCGGCCATGCCGTGCAGCAGGCGGTGCCACTGCTGCCCGACGACGGCATCACGCTGATCCTCAACGGCGACGTGCCGTTGATCGAGGTTCCCACGCTGAGCGATTTGGTGCAGTGTTGCGGCGGCGAGCGGCTTGCAGTGCTGACGGTGGACATGCCTGATCCCTCCGGCTACGGCCGCATCGTGCGCAGCGGCGACGACGTTCGGGCGATCGTGGAGCACAAGGACGCCGACGCGGAACAGCGCAAGATCCACGAGATCTATACCGGCGTGATGGCCGTGCCAACGGCCTTGCTCAAGCGCTGGCTGAAGCGCCTCACCAGCGACAACGTCCAGGGGGAGTACTACCTGACCGACATTGTGAAGATGGCAGTGGCCGATGGCGCCGAAGTGGCCGCGGTGAAGATCGCTGACCGAATCCAGGTCGACGGTGTCAACAGCCCGGTTCAGCTGGCGGAACTGGAGCGAGCCTATCAGCTGCGCCACGCCCGCGTGCTGATGGAGCAGGGCGTGCGCATCGTCGACCCGGCCCGCTTCGACGTCCGTGGCGACCTTCGCTGCGGCCAGGATGTCGAGATCGACGTCAACTGCGTGTTCTCCGGTCGGGTCTCGCTGGGCGACGGCGTGAGCGTCGGCGCCAACTGCATGATCGCCAACGCCAGCATCGGCGCCGGCGCGGTGGTCCATCCCTTCACCCACATTGACGGGGAACAGGCGGGCGTGAAGGTCGGCGAGGGCGCGCTGGTCGGTCCGTTCGCGCGGCTGCGTCCGGGCGCCGACCTCGGCCCCGAGGTGCACATCGGCAATTTCGTCGAGGTGAAGAATTCGACGCTCGGCCGCGGCGCCAAGGCCAACCACCTGGCGTACCTGGGCGACGCGCAGGTTGGCGAGCGCGTCAACTACGGTGCGGGGTCGATCACGGCCAACTACGACGGCGCCAACAAGCACCGCACGGTGATCGGGGACGACGTGCACGTCGGCAGCAATTGCGTGCTGGTGGCGCCGGTCACGATCGGCCGCGGCGGCACTGTGGGCGGCGGTTCGGTCATCACCAAGGACACGCCGCCCGGGGCTCTGTCGGTCGCGCGCGGCAAGCATGTCAGCATCGCCGGCTGGCAGCGGCCGAAGAAGGCTGCGACATAGCGGCAGGTCAGCGCGCCACCGGCACCTTGGGTTCGAACTTGGATCGCTTGATCGAAAAGAAGGCCTTGACGTTGCGCACGTTGGCGTCGGCTGTGAACAGCCGCTGCGCCAACGCCAGGTAGGCGGGCATGTCGGCGCCGTAGACCACCAGGATGAAGTCGGGCCCCGGCGAGACGCGATAGCACTGCTGCACCGCCGCATCGTTTGCCACCCGCTGCTCGAAGGCCGCGGCGGACTCCTGGTCCTGGCGGTCCAGCGTGATTTCGACGATGGCGGTGATCCCGTGGCCGAGATGCCGCGCCAGCCGGTCGGTGTCGAGCACTGCGATCTGCCGCTCGATCAGCCCGGCATCGCGCAGCCGCTTGACCCGCCTCAGGCAGGTCGGCGGCGAGATATGGACCCGCTTGGCCAGCGCCTGGTTGCTTTCGGAGGCGTCGTCCTGCAGGCGGTTCAGTAGCGCAAAATCCAAGGCGTCGAGATTGATCGGTTCCAATTTCAAAAGCATTTTGAAATTTTAGTTCACCTTGGGAAAATGAAGAAATTAACTTTCACAATCAACAAGAATTAGTTTACATATTGCCCTGCACCAGACCTAAAGTCGAGCCCATCTCAAGGAGCAAACCATGTGTGGAATCGTCGGGGCCGTGTCCAACCGCAACATCGTGCCGATCCTGGTCCAGGGTCTGGAGCGGCTCGAATACCGCGGCTACGACTCCTGCGGCGTCGCGGTCCATGCCGGGGGGTTGAAACGGGCGCGCAGCGTATCGCGGGTGGCGGAATTGCTCGAGCAGGTGACCACCGACCACATCGAAGGCACCACCGGTATTGCCCACACGCGCTGGGCCACCCATGGCGCGCCGGCCGTCCACAACGCCCATCCGCATTTCAGCCACGGACCGGGCGCGGACGCCGACGCGCGCAGCGGCCGGATCGCGCTGGTGCACAACGGCATCATCGAGAATTACATCGAGTTGCGCACGGCGCTGCAGGCCAAGGGCTACATTTTCGCGAGCCAGACCGACACCGAGGTGATCGCGCACCTGGTCGACAGCCTGTACGAAGGCGACTTGTTCGAAGCGGTCAAGAGCGCCGTCGGGCAATTGCACGGCGCCTATGCGATCGCGGTGTTCTGCAAGGACGAGCCGCATCGCGTCATCGGGGCCCGCGCCGGCTCACCGCTGATCCTCGGGATCGGCAAGGAAGGCGGAGAAAACTTCCTGGCCAGCGACGCGATGGCGCTGGCCGGTGTCACCGACCAGATCGTCTACCTGGAAGAGGGCGACGTGGTCGACCTGCAGCTGGGTCGCTACTGGATCGTCGACAAGGCGCACAAGAGCGTCACGCGGCGGGTCAAGACCGTCCAGGCCCACAGCGGTGCGGCCGAACTGGGGCCGTACCGCCACTACATGCAGAAGGAGATCTTCGAGCAGCCGCGCGCCATCGGCGACACGCTGGAAGGCATCCAGGCCGTGGTGCCGGAGCTGTTTGACGGCGCTGGCGACGCCCATGCCAGCGCGCATCGGGTGTTCCAGGAGATCGATTCGGTGCTGATCCTGGCCTGCGGCACCAGTTATTACAGCGGCTGTACCGCCAAGTACTGGCTGGAAAGCATTGCGAAGCTGCCGACCCAGGTCGAGATTGCCAGCGAATACCGCTACCGCGAATCGGTGCCGAATCCTAAGACGCTGGTGGTGACGATCAGCCAGTCCGGCGAAACCGCGGACACGCTGGCGGCGCTGCGCCACGCCCAGTCGCTCGGGATGACCAACACGCTGACCATCTGCAACGTCGCCACGTCGGCGATGGTGCGTGAATGCAAGCTGGCGTACATCACCCGCGCCGGGGTCGAGATCGGCGTCGCTTCGACCAAGGCCTTCACGACCCAGCTGGCGGGCCTCTTCCTGCTGACGCTGGCATTGGCGCAAGCCAAGGGACGGCTGTCGGAAGAAGACGAGCAGCGCCACCTCAAGGCCATGCGGCACCTGCCGGCGCAGCTGTCGGCGGTGCTGGCGCTTGAGCCGCAGGTGATCAGCTGGGCAGAGGATTTCGCGGCCAAGGAGAACGCGCTGTTCCTGGGCCGCGGGTTGCACTACCCGATCGCGCTGGAAGGCGCGCTCAAGCTCAAGGAGATCACCTACATCCATGCCGAGGCCTACGCCGCCGGGGAGCTCAAGCACGGCCCGCTGGCCCTGGTGACCAGCGAGATGCCGGTGGTGACCGTGGCGCCGAACGACTCGCTGATCGAGAAGCTCAAGAGCAACATGCAGGAAGTGCGCGCCCGCGGCGGCGTGCTCTATGTGCTGGCCGACGCCGACAGCCGGATCGAGAGCGAGGAGGGCATCCACGTGATCCGGATGCCGGAGCACTACGGGCCCCTCAGTCCTCTGCTTCATGTGGTGCCGCTGCAACTGCTGGCGTACCACACGGCCTGCGCACGCGGCACCGACGTCGACAAGCCGCGCAATCTTGCAAAGAGCGTCACGGTGGAGTGAAATGATGACGAAGTTGCGCAAACCGCCACGCTTCGTCTTCCATGGTGCGCGAAGTTGACAAGCCTGCAGCCGCTAAATATTCTCGGACGATGATGACAAACGCCATGCAAGCCGCGCAAGAGCCGGGTGTTCTCACGTCCGCCGCGCGGGCCGAAGCCGCCCGCTATGCGCTGCTGCGCCGGCTGGCCCCGTCCATGCGCCACCACCTGGTGGTCAACCTGCAGCCGATCGGCATGATCGTTGAGGTGATGGACCGCCGGCTGCGCGTGCTGGAACCCGATCTGGCAAGCGTCCACGACAGCGCCCACAAGATCAATGCTTTCGCCAAGGCAGCGCTCGCGTCTTGCCTGGACGTCGTCACCTGGCTGGCGCCGGACCAGAGCGCCACTGTCGGGGTGTCCGACGGCGTCAGCGAATGCGTTGGCTTGCTTGCCACCAGCCTGGGGTTTCGCGGCTACGCGATCCGCAACGAAGTTGGTGCGGTGGCAGGCGACATCGGCCGTGCATCGCTGCGCAACGTGCTCACTTCCGCGCTGATCCATTTCACTGATCAGAACCCGCCGCCGGCCGACCTGGTGCTGTCGGCCACTTCTGAACCCGGCGGGCTGCGGCTGGCGCTGGTGCTGCGTCCCACCCAGGGCAGCCAGGGTTTCGCCAACGAGGCAGGTTATCGCAAGCTGGACTGGTCCGACGTCCAGGCGCTGGCGCAAGCGGAGGGGGTTCAGGTCCAGCATGACGGGCAGTCCCTGCAAATGCTGATTGCCTGGGCCGAGGTCCGATCCACGGGGTGAGCGCCCGCTAGCGGCACAACGTCTGGGTGCGGCGCAGCTCGGACATTGCTGCTGCACTTCCCACAGGTCCGTTCAGCGCTCGAACCCGAGCAGCTTCATCGCCGACCCGAGCGCGGTGCGGCTGGCGTCATAGTTCCGCCAGGGCGCGTTGCCGATCTCCAGCCGCTCCTGCACCGTGCCGACCGTCCAGTGGGCGCCGCTCGCGAGACCGTCCAGTTCGTCCCAGGTAACAGGCACCGAGATGCCGAGCCCCGGTCGGGCGCGGGCCGACCAAGCGCACGCCGTGGTCGCGCCGACCCCGTTGCGCAGGTAATCGATGAAGATTTTGCCGACGCGGTTGTTGGCACCGCTCTTGGCGACGAAGCGCTGCGGAATCGTGCGGGCCAGGTGCTCAACGATCGCCTTAGAAAAATCCTTGACCGTGTCCCAGTCCAGCTGCTTCTTCAGCGGCACGACAACGTGCAGGCCCTTGCCGCCGCTGGTCTTGAGAAAAGCGGGCAGATTGAGTTCCACCAGGAACGCCCGCACCAGCTGCGCGGCTTCCTGCACGTCCTTCCAGCCCACTCCCTGGCCTGGGTCGAGGTCGAAGGTCATGCGGTCGGGCTTGCCGATCGCGGTCTTGACCGCGTTCCAGGTGTGAAACTCGATCACGTTCATCTGCGCCGCCGACAGCAGGCCTTCAGCCCGTGCGATCTCGAGCATGGGCTTGTGGTCAGGCGCCAGGGCGGGATCGAGCTGCTCGACGCCCGGCATGTTGTCGCGCTCCGCGTGTTTCTGGAAAAACAGTTCGCCGCCCACGCCCGCCGGCGCGCGCACCAGCGCCACCGGACGGCCCTTCAGGTGTTCCATCATCACCTGACCGACCAGCCCGTAGTAGCGCACGAGCGCGATCTTGGTGGTGCCGCTCTGGGCGTCGATCACGCGGTCCGGGTGGCTGACGTGCAGCGATGCAGGCAATTCGGGCGCCAAAGTCGGAGCTGCGCTTTGCGCCGCCGTCTTCGCCGCGCGCTTTGCTGCCGGGGGCTTCGCTGCCGTCGCCGGCTGCTCCGGCGGCGGATCGTGCCTGGCCCGCTCGCGGACGATGCCGGCGGGCTTCTTGTCGGCGCGCAAACCATGAAACACCGAATGCCTGATCCGACCGGTGCGAGTCCATTCGCCGAACGCCACTTCGGCCACCAGTTGCGGCTTCACCCAGTGCGCATTACGGGGCAATTCCGGGTCGGCGGCAAAGGCCGGCTTGTCCGCAGCGAGCACGTCCAGCCGCTCGCGGATGTCGCGCAGCGAGCGCTCGTTGAAGCCGGTGCCGACATTGCCGGCATAGCGCAAGGTACCGTCCGCGTCGTGCACTCCCAGCAGCAGCGAGCCCAGACCGCTGCGCGACCCTTTGGGGTCGGTGTAGCCGCCGATGACGAATTCCTGGCGCTGGCCGCACTTGAGCTTGATCCAGTCGGAGGAGCGGCGCGTCACATAGGCGGAGTCCCTGCGTTTGGCCACCACGCCTTCCAGCCCGAGGCGGCAGGCCGAGGCCAACACGTCCTGCGGCGGCGCATCGAAGACGGCGCTGAAGCGCACCTTGTCGACCGGCTTGCGTTCGACCACCCGGCGCAGCACGTCGCGCCGCTCCCGCAGTGGCACCTGGCGCAGGTCGTGGCCGGCGCAATACGGAATGTCGAACAGGTAGTAGACGATGTCGGCCGTGCGCGCGCTGTCGAACGCGCCCTGCAGCGCCTGGAAGTCCGCCGGTACGCGGTCGCCAGGCATGATGATTTCGCCGTCGTACCAGCCGTCGGGCAACTCCATTCCTTCAAGCGCGGTTGCCAGTTGCGGCAGCTTTTGCGTCCAGTCGTTGCCGTTGCGCGTGACGAGTCGCACGCGGCCGCCCTCGGCGCGTGTGAGCATGCGGTAGCCGTCGAACTTGATCTCGTAGATCCAGTTGTCGGGATCGGTGGGCGGGCTGTCGACCAGTGTCGCCAGTTCCGGCTGCAATTCGGTGGGCAGTGCTGCCTTGCGCGCGCCAGCGGGCGGGCCGGATTGCGGCACGGCTGGTCCCGTCGCAACGGCGTCGGACCCCGCCGCGGCAGCGGTGGGAGCGGGTGGGCGATCCGGCAGCGACTTCACGCTGTCGGGCATTGCGTCCACCACGCTGAAGTCGGTCGCCGGCCGGGCATGGCCGTCCCTTTCCTTGATCAGCAACCAGGCTTCCTGGCGTTCGCCGGGCCGCGCCTTCATTCGCACCAGCGTCCAATGTCCGTACAGTTTGTGGCCGCGCAGCTCGAATTTGAGCTTGCCCTCGCGGTAGCCCGCGCGCGGGTCGCCGACCGGAATCCACGTTCCCTTGTCCCAGATGATGACCTTGCCGGCGCCGTACTGCTTGGGAGGAATCGTCCCTTCGAACTGGTTATAAGACAGTGGATGGTCTTCGACGTGCACCGCCATCCGCTTGTCGGCTGAGTCGCAGCTGGGGCCCTTGGGCACGGCCCAGCTTTTCATGGTGCCGTCGAGTTCGAGCCGGAAGTCGTAATGGAGCCGCGTGGCCCAGTGCTTCTGAATGACGAACACGCGTTCGTTCTCGTTGGCGACTCCGCCGTCGGCCGGTTCCGGCGTGACGTGGAAGTTGCGTTTGTCGCGATAGGCCTTCAGGGCGCTGGAAGATCGGTCGTCCATGGCGGGGCCTTTCTGCGGTGTCGACGATACGGGGGCTGACGCAGGCCCTCCGTTTCCACTTGGTGGCGAGCACGGGCTCGCCCATGCTTGGTCTGTCGGAGATGGAGGTGCACCTTGCATCGCAGCCCCGGCAGCACTTTGACACCGCTGCCGGCGTCTACAGTGACCATTTCGGTCGCGGCGCCGGGCGCCAGCAGCATCGTGCCGGCGGCCCGGCCCGGACGATCAGGAAGCGGCGCGCAGCTGGTCGCGCAGCATCTTGATCTGGTCGTGGTTGCGCTGCAGTCCCTGCATCTGGCGCTCGACGATCAGCTTGACGCCGGCCGGCAGCGGCTGCTTCAGCGCCTTGGCGTAGCGGGCCTT
>JACMQP010000424.1 GCA_014376915.1 Ramlibacter sp. | reverse complement strand
GGCGCCAGCGTATTCGCTCACGCTCAAGACCTGGTGCTTCCCGGTGACCGGCTGCGTCGGCTACCACGGCTATTTCGACGAGGCGCTGGCGCGGGCCGAGGCGGCGCAGCTGGTCGGCGAGGGGCTGGAAGTGGCGGTGTACCCGGTGCCCGCCTATTCGACGCTGGGCTGGATGAACTGGGCCGGGGGTGACCCATTGCTCAACACGTTCGTCAACTACCCCGAGGGCGAACTGGCGCGGCTGATCTTCCACGAACTCGCGCACCAGGTGGTGTACGTGGGCGGCGACACGACCTTCAACGAGTCCTTCGCCACCGCGGTGGAGCGGCTGGGCAGCGCGCGCTGGCTGGCAACCCAGGCCAGCGAGGCGGCGCAGAGTGAATATGCGGAGTTCGACACGCGGCGCGCGCAGTTCCGCGCTCTCACGCAGGCGGCGAGGCGGCGGCTGGCAGCAATCTACGATGGCGGTTCGGCGGTGGGCGGGGCCGCCTCGAAGGATCTGGCAGCGAGCAAGCAGGCGGCTTTCGACGACTTCCGACGCGATTACGCGCGGCTCAAGGACAGCTGGGTCGGGGATCCGGTGCGGCTGCGCAGCTACGACCGCTGGGTCGAGCAGGCCAACAACGCATCTTTCGGCGCGCAGGCCGCTTATGACGATCTCGTCCCGGGCTTCGAAGCGCTGTTCCAGCGGGAGCAGGGCAACTGGAAGCGGTTCTATGATGCTGCGAAGCGGCTGGCCGCCTTGCCGAAAGAACAACGCAATCAACAGATCAGGGAGATGGCCGGTGCCTGAAATCCACATCCAACGCGAACACAGCCTGGGATTGCCCGGGGCCCGCAAGCTGGCCTTCCGCTGGGCCGAACTGGCCCGCGAGAAGTTCGACATGGCGTGCAGCTATGAGGAGGGCAAGACCTCGGACCTGGTGTCGTTCACCCGTTCGGGCGTCAATGGCGAACTCAAGGTGACCGGCGACCGGTTCGAACTCGACGCGCGGCTCGGCTTCCTGCTCGGGGTGTTCAAGGAACGGATCGAGACCGAGATCGCCAAGAATCTGGATGAACTGCTGGCGCACGATGAGCCGCTCGAAGCGCTGGACGTCGCCGTGGCGCAACGCACGGCGAAGCACGCGACCAAGAAGGCCGCCGGCAAGAAGAAAGCCTAGCGTGCAGACGTCGCAGGCACCCGGCCCGGCGTCCAAGGGCGGTCCGCTGGCCGGGCTGAAGGTGGTGGAGCTGGGCCAGTTGATCGCCGGGCCGTTCGCGGCCAGGACGCTGGCCGACTTCGGCGCCGACGTGGTCAAGATCGAACCGCCGGGAGACCCGGCCCGGCCCGGCTCGGGCGGCGACCCGCTACGGCAGTGGCGCATCCTCAAGGACGGCACCTCGCTGTGGTGGCAGGTGCAGGCCCGCAACAAGCGCTCGGTCGCGCTGGACCTGAAGCAGCCGCAGGCGCAAGACATCGTCCGCAAGCTGGCCGCTGAAGCCGACGTCCTGATCGAGAACTTCCGTCCCGGCGTGATGGAAGGCTGGGGCCTTGGCCCCGAGACGCTGCAGGCGCGCAACCCTGCACTGGTCATGCTGCGCATCAGCGGGTATGGGCAGACCGGCCCGTACCGGGACAAGCCGGGCTTCGGCGTGGTGGCCGAGGCGATGGGCGGCCTGCGGCATCTCACTGCGGAGCCCGGCCGCGTGCCGGTGCGGGTGGGCGTTTCGATCGGCGACACGCTGGCGTCGCTGCACGGCGTGATCGGCATCCTGATGGCCTTGCAGCATCGCCATGCGACGGTAGGCCCGGCCGCACCCCGTGGCCTGGGGCAGGTGATTGATGTTGCGCTGTACGAGGCCGTTTTCAACTGCATGGAAAGCCTGCTGCCGGAATACGACGCTTTCGGTGCGGTGCGCGGTCCGGCCGGCAGCGCCTTGCCCGGCATCGCGCCGACCAACGCCTACCGCTGCAAGGGGGACGGCTACGCGCTGATCGCCGGCAACGGCGACAGCATTTACCGGCGGCTGATGGACGCCATCGGTCGGCCGGACCTGGGTGCCGATCCGGCGCTCGCCGACAACGCCGGGCGGGTCAAGCGGGTGGAGGAGATCGACGCGGCGATCGGCGGCTGGACCGCGCAGCGCAGTGTGGCTGAAGTGCTGGCAGTACTGGACGCGGCCCACGTCCCCGCCGGCCGCATCTACACCATCGCGGATATTGCCGTCGACCCGCACTACCAGGCCCGCGGCATGCTGGCGCGGATGACGCTGGACGATGGCAGCACACTGGCGGTACCCGGCATCGTTCCCAAGCTGTCGCTCACGCCAGGCAGCCAGCGGCGCAACGCGCCGGCGCTGGGTCAGGACACCGATGCGGTGCTCAGGGAAATCGGGCTCAGCGCCCGACAGATCCAGGCCCTGAAAGAGCGCGGGATCGTCGGCACTAGCTGAGGGATGCGATCAGGTCGACGTACTGCTGCATTGCTTCATCTTTTGCCGTGCCCTTCAGGCCGTTCCAGGCGTCCCACTTCGCGCGACCGATCATGTCGCCAAAGCCCGGCTTTTTCTCGGTGACGTCGCCGGTGGATGCCTGCTTGTACAGCGCATAGAGCTTGAGCAATGTGGCGTTGTCTGGGCGCTCGGAAAGACTCTTGGAATTGGCGACAGCGGATTCGAATGCGGCTTGAAGGTCGGCCATGGAAAGTCCTCAGGATGGACGCCGCAGCGCGGGTGCGCGCGGTCGATCGCCCGATCTTAAGGGGTCACTTTTCGTTCATGCGCAAGCTCAGGAACTCGGCTTCGTAATCCTTGGCCAGCGACAACTTCTGCGCTTCGGTCAGGACCTTGCCGGCTTCCTGGAAGAACTTGCTTTCTTCTTCCTTCAGGTGGTGCTCCACCTTCTCGCACAGCTTGCGTGCTCCAGCCATCCAGCCGGGGGCATTGAGTTCCTGCTGTTCCAGGTCTTCGACCATCTCGTCCATCTCGTGATGTTCAGAGATGGCGTGACGCGCGCTGTTCACGGTGGAGTCGTGGTCGAACAGCGGAACGTAGAAGCAGCGCTCCTCCGCGGTCTCGTGCGCCTTCAGCTCGCGCTTGAGTTCGAGGAAGATGGCATGGCGCTCGGGCCCTTGCGGATCGCTGGCAAGCAAACGGGCCCCGACGGCCCGCTGGGTTTCGTGGCTGACGCGCAGCGCTTCGAAAATATTCATGCACCGAGTCTGGGCCACGGCTGTGCTTGGACTTGTAGGCGCCGACCGCGACCGGACGCTTTCATCGGGCCCGATTCAGTCCCGCAGTTCGGCCCTCGCCAGCTCGGCGTCCAGGAACTCCTTGGCGTCCATCGGCTTGCTATGGGCGGCCTGCTCGTACAGCTTGGTCGCTTCCTTCATCCGGCGCTCGCCCTCCAGCATGACCAGCCCGTTCGCGTACTCGATCATGCCGATCGCCGAGCCGGGATGCAGCGTGAGCGCGTCCTGGAACAGCAGCAAGCCCGTTTCTTTCCTGGCCCCGTGCGTCATGCCGCCGATCAGCGTCCCCACCTTGTCGATCACCTCGGCGTGGAAGGCGCCCAGCGCCACATGTGCGTCGGCGTGCCTGGGCTGTAGCTGGATGGTCTTTTCCAGCGCTTCCTTGACCTTGCCGCCCAGACCCTGCGCCAGCGCCTTTGCCAAGCTGATGCCCTGGCTGTAGCGGCCCAGCGCGTAGGCGTGCCAATACCAGGCGTTGGGGTTGTTGGCGTCGGCCGCCGCCTGCGCTTGCGCGCGTTGCGCAACTCCCAGTAACAGGTCGAGCTTGGTCTTTTCCTTTTTTTCCAGGTAATTCGCGTAGACGCAGGTGGCCTTGTTGGCCACGGTGATGCCGTCGCCGCCGGCCTGCAGGCCGGCCTGCGCTGCCTGCTCGAATTCGCCGCTGTGAAAAAGCGCCCAGGCGGCCAGCACGGCTTCGTCGCGCGGCAACGGCTCGGCGTCGCCGGCATGCAGACGCGCCCAGTCCCTGCGCACCGACGTCGGGTCGAACGGGTAGTCGCCGAGGTGGGGAAAGGCGGTCCACTTGGCCATGAAGGATCTCCTCGGTTCAGCGGTCGCCGCTGTAGGCCTCAACCAGCCCCAGCAGGTGGACGCGTTGGCCTGGTTCGAGATAGGGCAGCAGCAGATTGAGGACGTGGTGCGCGCCCCGCAGCATCGCCAGCTGGGCACCGGGAGCCTCGAGCGCGTGCCGCGGATCACGGACGTACTCGTAACTCAACCAGTAGGTGAGCACCACGACCATGCACGTGGCGGTGGCGTCCACTTCCCGCGAGTCGATCCTGATGGCGCCGGACCGGTTCATGCCATCGAGCAGCGCCTTGACGGCGCGGGTCTTGTTCTTGAGAACCGCCTGGAAGTGGATCTCGAGCCGGCGGTTTTTCGACAGCAGGTCGTTGAGGTCGCGGTACAGGAAACGGTATTGCCAGATCAGTTCGAACAGTGAATGCATGAAGAACCAGCTGTCCTCGACGTCGGAGACGTCGCCGCCAGCGCCCAGCAACTCGCTCAGGCTCGCTTCGTAGCGGTCGAACAGCGAGTTGATCAGTTCGTCCTTGGCGGGATAGTGGTAGTACAGGTTGCCGGGACTGATGCCGAGTTCCGCGGAGATCAGCGTGGTCGAGACGTTCGGTTCGCCGAAGCGGTTGAACAGGTCGAGCGTGACCTCGAGGATGCGTTCAGCCGTTCTTCGGGGTGCCTTTTTGACCATGCAGGCAGTTTAGGGGGCGGGCAGCGCCGCGCGTGCTGCATCGCAGCACCGCAAGGCCCTGACCTCAGGCTGACTTGCGCGTCGACTTGCGTTTCGCTGGCGCTTGCACAGTGGTCCTGGCCGCAGTGCGTTTGGCCGCGACGGGACCGGCCCCGATCTTGGCGATGTTGCGATTGAGTTCGTCGATGCGGGCGCTGAGCACGTCGATGTCCTTCGCGGTCGGGACGCCGAGGTTCTTCAGCGCACGGGACACGCGGTCCTCGAAGATGGTCTCGAGCTTGTCCCACTGACCCGACGCCTTGGACGAAATCTCGGTGGCCATGTTCGCCATCCGGCTGGTCGCTTCGGACAGCTTCTCGCCGGCTGCGCTCTGGGTCTTGCGCTGGATCGACACGCCTTCCTTCACCAGGGTGTCGAAGACCTTGCTGCCCTCTTGCTGGGCCTTGGCGAATGCGCCGAGCCCCGCCAGCCAGATCTGCTGCGCCGACTCCTTCACCGTCTTTGAAAATTCCGGCGCGGATGCGCTGGAGGTGTTGTCCGATCCGGCTGTCTTCGTCCTGGTGACCATGGCTGCTCCTTGAGATAGTTGGCCCGCGGGGCCGCCCGCGCGCATGGTCTTACTCTAGTGGCGCGCGCACCCGGCGTTTAGGGGCCGCCTTCTAAACACGGCCCGCGCCGGGGGCCCCGGGCAGCCGCGATTTGAGGCGGCGCAAGTGGGGGCCATAATTCAAGGTTGAGCAACAACAAGCTGGAAGCGGCTTTTTCGGGCGGCTTCCCGCGTGACGGCACCGGAGCTGTCCCCGCGGTCGCCGGCAACGCCGGGCGGGCCGGGGCGATCCGGAAAACCGTCGAGGCGCCAGCAGTGGTCGACACCTGACATGACGAAACGCAAAGGCATCATTCTCGCCGGAGGCTCCGGAACCCGGCTGCACCCGGCCACGCTCGCCATCAGCAAGCAACTGCTGCCGGTGTACGACAAGCCGATGATCTACTACCCGCTGAGCACGCTGATGCTGGCCGGGTTGCGGGACGTGCTGGTGATCAGCACGCCGCAGGACACTCCCCGATTCGAGCAGTTGCTGGGCGACGGTTCGCAGTGGGGCATGCATTTCGAGTATGCGGTCCAGCCCAAACCCGAGGGGCTGGCGCAGGCGTTCGTGATCGGTGCCCGCTTCATCGGCAATTCCCCAAGCGCGCTGGTGCTGGGCGACAACCTGTTCTACGGGCACGACTTCGCGCCGCTGCTGGGGCAGGCCGACCAGAAGCAGGACGGCGCCACCGTCTTCGCCTACCACGTGGGCGATCCGCAACGGTATGGCGTCGTCGCCTTCGACAAGACCGGCAAGGCCAGCAGCATCGAGGAGAAGCCGGTTCAGCCGAAAAGCAACTTCGCGGTCACCGGCCTGTATTTCTACGACCGGCACGTGGTGGAGATCGCACGCTCGGTCAAGCCCAGCGTGCGCGGCGAGATGGAGATCACCTCCATCAACCAGACCTACCTGGACCAGGGCAGCCTGAGCGTGCAGGTGATGCAGCGCGGCTACGCCTGGCTCGATACGGGCACGCACGAGAGCTTGTTGGGGGCCAGCCAGTTCATCGCGACGCTGGAGCATCGCCAGGGCCTGAAGATTGGCTGCCCCGAAGAAATCGCCTGGCGCCAGGGATTCATTGCGGCGGACCAGCTGGAGCGGCTCGCGCAACCGATGGCCAAGACCAGCTACGGCCAGTATCTGCTGCGGCTGCTGAAGTAATGTCTGTCGAAGGTGAGGTGGACCCGATGAAGAACAAGCAACCAACGATTCCGCTTTTTTCCGCCGCGCTGGTCAACCAGGGCATCGACCTTGCCGGCCCGATGCTGCGGGTGCTGGAGAGCAACAGCTTCGTGATGGGCAGGGAGGTCGCGCAGTTCGAAGAGGAATTCGCGGCCCATACGGGGGTGCGCCACTGCGTCTCGGTCGCTAACGGCACCGACGCGCTGGAGCTGGCGTTACGCGCCATCGACCTGCGGCCGGGGCAGCAGGTGGCCTGCGTGGCCAACGCCGGTTTCTACAGCGCCACCGCGATTCACCTGGCGGGCGGCGTGCCGCTCTATGTCGACGTCGACGCGCAATCGCTGACGTTGGCGCCGGCAGCGCTGGAGCGCGCGTTGGGCGAAAAGCCGGCGGCCGTGATCGCGACGCACCTGTATGGGCAGCTGGCGTCGATCGAGCAGTTGGCTGCCCTGTGCCGCAGCGCCGGCGTGCCGCTGATCGAGGACTGCGCGCAAAGCCATGGCGCAAGTCGTACGGGCAAGCGCGCAGGCAGCTTCGCCGACCTGGCCTGCTTCAGCTTCTACCCCACCAAGAACCTCGGTGCGCTCGGCGACGGTGGCGCCGTGCTGACGGCCGATGACGCCCTGGCCGCCCGCTTGAAGGCGCTGCGCCAGTACGGCTGGTCGAAGAAGTACGAGGTTTCCGTGCTGGGCGGCCGCAACAGCCGGCTGGACGAACTGCAGGCCGCGGTGCTGCGCCAGAAGCTGCCTTTGCTCGAGCGCCACAACGCACGCCGGCGCGAGATCGCGGCCCGCTACAACGCAGCTTTCGCGCAGCTGCCGCTGCGCCTGCCGGTGTCGGTGGGCGAGGATTTCGTGGCCCACCTGTACGTGGTCCGCACGCAGCAGCGCGAGGCGCTGCGGGCCCACCTGGCCGAGTGCGGCGTGGCCACCGACGTCCACTACCCGATCCCTGACATTCGCCAGCCGGGGTTCGGCCAGCGCTACACGGGCATGGCGCTGCCGGTGAGCGAGGCTGCCTGTGCCACCGCCATGTCGTTGCCGTGCTTCCCCGGACTGCCCGAGGACGACGTCGAGCACGTGGTCCGGTCGGTGCTCGCCTTCTTTCCCGCGGGTGGTGCCTGAGTTGCTGACGCTGGTCATTCCGGTCTACAAGAACCAGGAGTCGCTGCCCGACCTGCTGGCTGCCATCCAGAAGCTGTCGGACCAGCTGCAGGGGCAGATGGAAACGGTCTTCGTGGTGGACGGCAGTCCGGACCGTTGCTACGAGATCCTGCGCGACGAGCTGCCGCAGCGCAACATGCGCACCAAGCTGGTCTTGCTGTCGCGCAATTTCGGCTCTTTCCCCGCGATCCGGACCGGGCTGATGCACGGCGAAGGCGAGCGATTCGCCGTCATGGCCGCCGACCTGCAGGAGCCGCCTGAACTGGTGCTGGAGATGGACCAGGTGCTGCGTTCCGGCGCGGTCGACGTGGTCGTCGGGGTGCGCGAGGCACGGCACGACCCGCTGCTCAGCCGCCTGCCGGCCCAGCTGTTCTGGGGCCTGTACCGCCGCTACGTGGTGCCCGAGATGCCGCCCGGCGGCGTCGACGTGTTCGGTTGCAACCGGGCCTTCCGCGACACGCTGCTGCAACTGCAGGAGAGCCACAGTTCGCTGGTCGCGCAGATCTTCTGGCTGGGATTCCGGCGCAGGACCCTGCCGTACGTGCGGCAGCCGCGCGCGCACGGCGTGTCGGCGTGGACTTTGCGCAAGAAGGTCAACTACCTGATGGACAGCGTGTTCGCCTTCACCGACCTGCCGATCCGCGTGCTGATGCGCACTGGCGCATTCGGGGCTGCCGCGGCCGCCGTCTTCGGCGCTGCGGTCGCAATTGCCAGGATGACCGGTGCGATCACCGTGCCGGGCTATGCCATGACGGCGATCCTGATCGTGTTCTTTTCGGCGCTGAACCTCCTCAGCCTTGGCATCGTCGGTTCCTACGCATGGCGTGCCTATGAAAATACCAAGGGCCGGCCGCTGTCGGTGGCGCTGAAGGTCGAGCGCTTCGGCGAGCCCAATCCAGTGCCCTCCCATGACTAAACCCTTCATCCATCCCAGCGCCCTGTGCGAGAGCAGCCAGATCGGCGAAGGCACGCGGGTCTGGGCCTTCACCCATGTCCTGCCCGGCGCCCGGATCGGGCGTGACTGCAATGTCTGTGACCACGTCTTCGTCGAGAACGACGTGATCGTCGGCGATCGGGTCACGATCAAGTGCGGCGTCCAGCTGTGGGACGGCCTGCGGCTGGAGGACGACGTGTTCGTCGGCCCCAACGCCACCTTCACCAACGACATCTTTCCGCGCAGCAAGCAGTACCCCGCGGCCTTCGGCCAGACCATCGTGCGCAAGGGCGCCTCGATCGGCGCCAATGCGACCATCCTTCCCGGCATCACGATCGGCGCGCGCGCGATGGTCGGCGCCGGCGCGGTCGTCACGCGCTCGGTCCCGCCCAACGCGGTGGTGGTCGGCAACCCCGCCAAGATCGTCGGTTACGTCGACACTCCCGACCATGTGCCGGCGGACGTCGCGCCGGCGCAGGCGACCGAGCCGGTCCGGGCCACGTCGGTGCAAGGCGTCACGCTGCACCAGCTCAAGACCGTGGCCGACATGCGCGGCAGCCTGTCGGTCGGCGAGTTCGGCAGCGACATCCCGTTCGAGGTCAAACGCTACTTCCTGGTGTTCGACGTGCCGAGCGTGGAAATCCGCGGCGAGCACGCCCACCGCAGCTGCAGGCAGTTCCTGATCGCCGTGAAGGGCAGCGTCCACGTGGTGGCGGACGACGGTCGCGGCCGCGAGCAGTTCGTGCTCGACAAACCGGGCATCGGCTTGTACCTGCCGCCCATGACCTGGGGCATCCAGTACCGCTATTCGCCGGATGCGGTGCTGCTGGTCTTGGCATCGCAGCATTACGACAGCGCCGACTACGTGCGCGACTACGACGAATTCCTGGGGATGACCCGCAGCGAGCCGGCACTTTGACCGCAGCGCGCCCCAGCATTTCCATGGGCAGCGCCGGGCGCTTCCTGGCCTCCGGCGGCTTCAATACGCTCGTCACGTACCTCGCGTACCTGGCGCTGCTGCACTGGCTTCCCTACCGCACCAGCTACTCCATCGCCTTCGCCAGCGGCATCGCGCTGGCCTACGTTCTGAACCGGTACTACGTGTTCCGGCAGGGAGGCGGCGCCCTCGGCCCCGTGTACGTGGTCCTGATCTATGGCGCGCAGTACCTGCTTGGCCTGGCGATCGTCTCGGCCTGGGTCGGCTGGATCGGCGGACCGGCCAGGCTCGCGCCGCTGGTGGCGGTCGCGATCAGCCTCCCGCTCACCTACCTGTGCAACGCCGCTGTGTTCGGGTCGCGCCCCGGGGCCGACAGCGGCATCCGGCCCGATCAGGCGCGCCTGCTGCTGAAGCGGGTCGGGGTGGCCGTCCTGGTCGGTCTTCCGCTGCTCAGCCTCGCGCTGAACGCCATCGGCTGGCTGCAGTTCGGTTTCGACCTGCCGTTTTACGACGACTGGCGCGCTTATGCCACCGGCCAGATCGACTCGCTGGACCCGGCCTACCTGTTCATGGGGATCAACGACACCATGGCGCCGGTCGGGTTCGCGCTGGACGCGATCGCGCAGCGCACGCTGGACGGCAATTCGGTGGTCTACCAGTTCCTGTCGATGGTGACGGTGCT
>JACMQP010000423.1 GCA_014376915.1 Ramlibacter sp. | reverse complement strand
CCGGGGCCACGTCGATGCTGTCCAGGCGGTCCAGCGACAACTCGGACGGCCCCTCCGCTTGGCCGACGGCCCAGGGCAGGATGAAGTGACCGTTCGGCAGGCCGCGGTCGCCAAGCAGCTGCAGGCCGGCCGGCGAACCGGTATGCCGGGCCACATCCTGGCCCAGCGCATAAAGCCACAGCAGTTCCCGGCAGGCGTCCAGCGAGAGCAGGTCGCGCGGCGTTTCCGGCCGCTTGAAGAGCAGCTCCGCGATGATCTGCTGGCTGCGATCCGAAGGCCAGGCGGAGGCGATGCGCGTGACGGGCAGCAGGTATAACTCCAGTTCGCGATGCTCGTCCTTGTATTGGCTGAAGCTCGGCACGTCCATGCCGAAAGTCTGGCGGAACGTCGACTGCAGCTCCTCGTATTCGACACGCATGCCGGTGCCGTGAAAGATGTGGAACAGCTCCAGGAAGGCCAGCACCGGTTTCTCGGTGCTGGCCTCGAGATAGGAGGTCAGCACGGAGACGGCTTCGTCGATCTGGCCGAGCGCAGCGAAGAATTCAGACTGTTGCTGTGCACCATGCAGGGCCTCGATCTTGAGCCCCGTGCGGTCTTCGAGGTGGACGGCCGTCGGCGGTTGCGTGGCGTCTGGAATGGCGAACGGCAGCGGCGTCGGCACCGGGCGGGCCACCGGCGCCGAGGCGGTGGGCGGCGCCGCAAAGGCGGCGGGCACTTCGACCAGCGGCGCCTGGACCGGATCGGCCACCGGTGCCCGTTGTTCGGCGATCACTTCGCCATCTACCCCCGGTTCGAGCGACGCGTACCAGCTGTCGGCGGCGGCCGGCACGGCGGCGCGCCGCGAGCGATGCCAGACGGCGGCGGCAGCACTGCCTGCCAGCAGCGCGAGCAGCACTGTCAGCAACAGGGCGAACTGGCGCGTGCGCTGGGCGCCCGGCAGCGATTCGCCGGCCGACAAAATCTCCGAACGATGGCGGTCGCTCAGGATGCGCAGCGCGTTGTCTTCGCCTTCCAGTCCGCGCAACCGCTCCGCGGTGCGCAGCAGGTCCTGCGGCTGCGCGTTCAGGGCCCGCCACAGGGCTGTCGCCGTAGCCCTGCGTGCAGCGTCGTCGGACGGTTGCGATTTCAGCTCCATCGCAGCGCGCAGCCACGGTTGCCGCTCGGTACCGGGATCCCAGACCGCCAGCTGCAGCCGGCGGGCCTGCTGCGCGGCCGGAGCGACCCGGGGTGCAGTGGCCACCAGCGGCGGCGGCGTAGGGCGCGGCGCGGCTGCACGCGCGAGGCGGCTCTCCGGCGCCGGGGCAGCCGGCCCGGGCAAGGGCCGGGGCGCACGCTCTGCGGCCAGAGACGTCGCGGCGCCAAGCAGCACCCGATCGCCCTTGGGCGCCTCGGCCAGCAGCACATAGCGCCGCGAGGACTGGCGGCCGCACCCGGCCCGTAGCACCAGCGTGACAAAGGGCTCGTCGACCGGAACGGCAGCGAAGATGCGCGCTTGCGAAAGCTGGCGGGCGGCATCGGGCGTCACGTCCACCTGGACCAGGCGGGCGTCGACCCGCTGGTCGCCGTAGAAAACCTCGGCCGACACGCAGCCAGAGCCGCCGCTTTGGGCCACATCGTCGAACTGGATCGGTGCAGTGAGT
>JACMQP010000422.1 GCA_014376915.1 Ramlibacter sp. | reverse complement strand
GCTTCACCCCGACGTATTCAATTCCCATCACGGCCTTGTCGCGGTACAGCGAGCGCTGCCCGATCCGGCTTTCGTCGAGGACCACGCCGTCGAGGGCGACGGTGAGCTTGCTCTCCATCGGCGCCTTGACCTGGACCGAGACGGTCGATACCGCGAGCACCTGGTCGTCCAGCAGGTTGAGGAAAGCGGCTTCGTTGGTCTCGATCGCAAGCAGTGCGGTTTCCAGCGCCGTTGCCTGGTCGGCCGCAGGCACGATGGACCGCGCCGCGCGCGCCGCTTCCGCCGCCGGGTTCAAGCTGCGCTCGTTGCCGGCTGCGGAAAACTCGCGCGCCGTGCCGAACGCATCCCGCACGCCGGGTGCCGGCAGGTCCCGCGCCGATCCGGTTCCGGTGGACGACAGCGAGCTGGCGCCACCGATGCCGGGCATGAAGACGGCAGCCGAGAAAGTCCGGCTCAACGCGCTGAACACTTCATCGGTCACCGGGGCAGTGGCCCGCGCCTTGACCTGCTCCTGCGCTTCATCGGTGCACTCCAGCGCAAAGTTGCGCTTGAACAGTTCACCGTCCTTCAGGTCGATGAAGCCCAGGCCGGCGCCGTCCGGAGCGACCAGCCTGGCGTACTCCGGCAGGCTGGTGGGGTCGATCTTCAGAACGTGGGTCCCGGACCGCAGGCCATAGCGGCTGTAGCGGCCGAGGCGGTCGGTGACCGCACCCGTGCCGTCCTCGAGCAACAACCGGACGCCGGGCACGCCGGGGTTGGCGCTCGGGTCCTTCGCCTGGCAGGCCAGGTAGACGGTGCCGGTGAGCACACCCTTGGCATCGGTCTCGAAGCCGCGCCGGACCTCGACCTTGACGGTGGCTGTGTTCGAAATTCCCTCGGCGGCCGTGGCGCTGGCGGCGTTATGGACCGACGACGGTGCCGACGGGCTCAACGCCGTGCGGTAGCTGATGGTGTGGCTCTTGCCGGGCGCCAGGTCGGGCAGCGCGATCGACAGGCTCCCGGCCGCGGTCTTGGGGTCGGCCGCCGCGGCGTCGTTGATGCGCAGGCTTGCGCCCAGGTAGCTCAGGCCGGTCGACATCGCGTCACGCAGCGTGAGGTGCGACACCTGCGTGGCGCTCACGTTCTTCACCAGCACCGTGAACTGCAGCTGCTCACCGGCCAGCACGGTGTCGCGCGAGGCCTTCTTGTTGACGAACAGCGCCAGTTTGGTCGCCATCGGGTCCACCGGCAGGTCGATCGCCACGAACAGCGGCTCGGGACCGACCGGGAACGGCAGCCCCAGGCTGCCGGCACTGCTCACGCGCCCGGGCGCCTGGCTCGCCAGCGGCCTGGCGGATGGAAAGGTGTAGGTCGCCGTCGAGGCGACCTGAAGGCAGTAGCTGCCGGCCGGCACGATCGGAAACTGGTAGCGGCCACCGTCATGCGAGCGATACGGGTTGGGTGACGGCACCAGCGCGTCAAGCTCGTCCGGCGCCAGCACGGTGGCCAGCTGCTGGGTGCAGGCAGCGCCCGATGCCTTGAACAGGCTGACGTCCAGGCCGTTCACCGGCGAGCCAGTGACGCTGTCGAACACGATGCCGACCGGATCGACCAGCCCGAAGTCAACAGTGACCGGCGTGTCGCAGCCCTGGATGGCGACCGTGACCGTGGCGCCCTTCGGCGTCTCGATCTGGCCGCTGCCGCCCTGCGCCGGGCCGCGCCGGGTCGGCACCGGCGCCAGCAGGAAGATGTGGCTGTCAGGAGCGGTTTCGGTGGCGAGCACCTGCTCCGAGTCGCCGTCAGAGGTCGTGAGCGTCGCAATCCGGGTCTGCAGGGAGGCTGGATCGTTCTTGCAGGCGCGCGCGTCGAGTTTCAGGTAGCCCGTCGTCCCGAGCAGGAGGTATTGGATCGGGCGGGTGGTGCCTTGGTCGCCGTAGAGCGTCAGGGTGGCAGCGCCGCCGCCGCGCACCCCGCCGATCGTTGCAGAGCCGACTTCCAACGTCACTTCGTTCGAGTTCACCAGGCCGATGCCGGATGCTCCGTAGCTCACCGTCGCGGTGTTCTTCACCAGCCGGGTCGCCGCCGATGCGGGCGCGGCCAGGACGCTGGCCGCTGCCAGCAGCGAAAGCGCCAGGGCGAGGAACTTGCGACGGGCTGAGTGCAGCATCTTGCGCTCGCTGCCATGCAGGCCGCGCCTGGCGAGCGCTGCCTGCACGGTTCCCGAGCAACCTGGTTACGGGTTGATCCGCACGCAGAAGATGGCAGTGATCGAAGCCGTCGGCGCCACCGAGGCGATCGCTGCCGTGAGACTGCCGGTGCCGCCGTTCACCGCGGTGCCGCCCATGGTCACGCCGGCGCTGCCGGTCGGTGCGCCGCAGCCCGTGTTCAGGACCGTGTTGGCGGGAACCGTGTCGGAGATCTGCACGTTGCTGATGCTGGCCGACGTGGTGTTGGTGGCAGTGATGCGATAGCTGACGCACTGGCCCGGCGCCGTGCCGGCACTGGCGGCGATGGCGGCGCTCGACCAGCCGGAGGCCGGGGTCGTAGCGCAGCCGGTCAGGACCTGTTCCTTCAGCAGCAGCAGGCCGTCCGTGATGCCGGTGGTGTCGGTCGCGCTGACCGTCAATGCGGAATAGCTCGCGACCAGGGTTGTCACGTCTGCCGGGCTGGCGGTGGTCACCGAACCGGGAGCGAAGACCCGCACGAACAGGGTCTTCGATTGCGCCGGGTTCAGGGCCAGGGTGGTCCCGGTCGCGATCAGCGTGTCCCCGCCGACGTCGAGCACGCCGTTGCTGTTGCTGTCGATGTAGGCGCTGGAAGTCCAGCCCGCTGCCTGCTGGCTGTCGGTCAGGAAGCCGGCGGCGAACGTGACGGTCTCGGCGACGTTGCCGATGTTGGTGATCACGTGGACGTAGGTCACCGCGGAAGCGGCGTAGGTCTGCTGCATGCCGTTCGGGCTCAGGGTCACTGCGTGGACGGTCTGGACCGTGACGCGCAGGCCGACCGTGTCGCTCGACGCCGCCGTGGAGGCCGATTGCGCCTTGACCACCATGTCGATGTTGCCCGGTGGGGCGCCCGAGACGATGCTGGGCACCGTCACGACCGCGCAGACCAGCTTGTTGGCGCCGCCGGCCACGCTGCCCGTGTTGGTGATGGCCGCTCCGAGCGTGGAGCAATTGTTGGCGCCGCCATCGGCGCGGAACGACAGGCTCCAGCCGGCCGGCAGCGCGGTCGTCAGCGACAGGTCATAGGAGTCGACCGCGGTGCCAGTGTTGTTGACGAACACCTTGAAGATGCTGGTGCTGGTGGAGCCTTGCGATGGCGTCACGACATTGGTGGACACCACCGTCGCGCCGGTGGAGCCGAGGCCGTTGGCCGCGGCGGCGGCCGGGATCGCCAGGTCGGCCGTGACGTCAACCGTGTTGGCGCCGATAGCCGACAGCTTGATGATCGCGGTGTCGCTGTTGGCCGGACTGAACACGCTGGTGGCCGTCACGGTTGCCGTGAAGCCGAGGCCGCCGTTGTTGCCGGTGGCGCCGTTGGTCGGCAGGTTGGCCTTGATGATCACCGCGAAACTGGCGGCCGCGGCCATGGGACCGGTATCCGGCACCCCGTCGCCGTTGGTGTCCAGCAGCGGTGTGGTGCCGTCGGCCTTGAACAGCTGGAAGGTCGTGCCGGCCGGGAAGTTGCTGCCGCTGGTGGCGATGTTGAGCGTGTCCGAGCCGTTGCCCAGGTTCCAGGCATAGGCCGTGAAGGTCACGACCGCGCCTTGCGATGCAGACGGCACCACCAGCGGTTCGCCGGTTCCGTTCACGTTGCTGGCGTTCGAGCCGTTCAGCACGACGCTGCCGGACTGGACGACCGTGTACAGCACGTTGTTGGTGTTGGTCACCGCCTGCACCGAGGTGGCGAAGGTGGCGACGTTGGTCGTCAGCGCCGGGCAGCCTGCGGTTACGCAGCTGGTTCCGAGCGCGGTGTTGGTCGGTGACAGGCCGGAAGCGATGTTCAGCTGGAACGTCAGCTGCGCGGAGGTGCCGGCGGCGACGGTCGCGATCACCGCGGTCAGCTTCAGCGGCGAAGTGACGTTGTAGTCGAAGGTGATGCCGGCGGGGTTACCCACGCCGCTGTCCTGCAGGACCGTCGCGCCTGTGCTGCTCCAGCGCGCAGAGCCGGGGACGTAGGTCATGCCGGCCGGCAGCACGTCGCCGATGGCGAGGTTGCTCGCCGCGTTGGTGCCGCTGTTGGTGTACGCCAGGTTCACCGTGATCGCGGCGGCGGACGGGGACGGGCCCGATGTGACGCTCATGCTCTTGGTGACGGTGACGGCCGAGTTCGACACGGTGGTCGTATCGGTGTTGGTGGCATTGGTCGCGGCGGTGTCCGTGACCGAGGCGATGACGGTGCCGGTCGCTGCCAGCGCTGCGCCTGCAGGCACGACGGCCGCGACCACGAAGCGGAACTGCGCTCCGGCGGCCAGCGGGCCGGTGGAGGTCAGCGCAACCGCGTTGTCCGGAACGCCGTCGCCGTTGGCGTCCGCGTAGTACGCCAGGCCGGTGTGGGTGAAGGAGCCGCCGGTGGTCAGCGCGTTCAGGGCGTAGGAGTCGACGCCGTTACCCAGATTGGTGATGACGTGCGGGTAGTAGACGGTCTGGCCCGCGGCCGCCGTACGCGCACCGTTGGCGGTCAGGCTGAAGCTCTTGACCTGCGAGACGGTGGTCTGGACCAGGTTGGAGGTCGTCGTGCGCGAGGCGCCGCTGCCGTCCGTGTAGGTAGCGCTGGCCTGGTTGCCGATGACGGTGCCGGCGGCAGGCGCGGCTTGCGCTTGCGAGACCGGCACCAGGCCGGCGGCTGCAATGGCGAGGGCCGCTGACGCGACGCGCAGGGCCTTGCGAAGGGATATGAGGAGTTTCATCGTGTTCTTTGTTCGACGGACTTAACGGCTCGGGCTGGCGTTGACCTTGGCGGTCAGCTTGAGAGACAGGCTGGCGCCCGCCGAGAGTTCGGCGACGTTCCAGCGCAAGGCGCGGTATTCGGACAGGGGCACCACCTGCACGGCGTCCTTGCCCTGTGCGCTCTTGACCTTGCGGGTCAGCGGGACCGGTGCGAATTCAAACCCGTCGGTGCTGGCGGACGTGGGCTTGACGCCTTGGGGACTGCCCTGGTAATCCATCCCCGGCGGGACCGGAAGCGTGGCCACCAACGCTTTGGCGGTTTCGTCGCCGTAGTTGCGATAGGTGGCCGTGTAGACGACCACGTCGCCCGGCTTCACGTCGCTGGCAGGCACGGTTGCCATTTCGCCCGAGGCCTGGCGCACCAGCTTCTCGGCGACCAGTTCGCTTTTGAGGCGGGCGTCGGCCCATGCGGAGCTGGCGAATACCAGCGCGAGGAGGACTGCCGCGAGGCGGAGGCTATGTTCGGGAATGCGCACTTCTGACCCCTTGATTAATAAGAATGTATTCAGGTAGACAGAAGCAATTGCAAACCTCTGATTACATATGTTTACATATAGCTCGGCTTTAGGCAATTTTCTTAGGGTGTGGAAATGTAAAGATGACGCCTAGGAACAACGCGACGCGAGGCCCTGTGCAACTTTTTTTCAGCCGAAACGTGATGAATAGCCGGTTTCTGACCGTAATTTGAAACAACTTTCGTTATTCAGGTTCAGTTGGCGTTCGCACCCACGCTTGGCCTCAGGCCGACCGACGGTCTTGAATTTCGCTGCCAGCTCGACTAGAGGGGGCGACCCCGGTCCAGACCACGCGCCGCAGCGCGCGGAGGAGCTAGCCGGCCGGGTCGAACACCAGCTCGGAGCGGCCCGGGCTCAGCACGAACCGCCCCTGCACCGGCGTTCCGATCTTGAAGGCCTGGCCAGTCCAGCGGCCCAGGGCGCGCACGCCCTCCTCCAGGTCCACGGTGACCAGCGTGTACGGCAGGTCGCCCGCAAAGCCGGGATGGAAGGCGTGGTGGCAGACCGTCCAGCTGTGGACCTTGCCGCGGCCGCTGGCCTCTACCCACTCGGCGGCGTCGCAGTAGCAGCTGTCGCACAGCAGCCGCGGATAGTGTCGGATCTTGCCGCAGGCGGCGCAGCGCTGCAGCACCAGGTGGCCCTCGGCGGCCGCCTCCCAATACGGCTTCGACAGCTCGGACGGCTGCGGCAGCGGCTTCTCGGCAATGAGTGGAGTATTCATGTTCAGCCCCTGCGCATGATGGCGATGGCGCCGTCGCCCATGTCGCCGTAGCCCGTGACCAGGCCGACCTCGGCGTCCTTGACCTGACTCCGGCCGGCGTCGCCGCGCACCAGCCGGACCGGCTTGTCGGGATACGCGGCCTGGGCGGCGGGGGCGCCGGCCAGCGCCAGGGCGAACAGGCAGGCCGAGGCAAGGCGGCGGGTGATGAACTTGGTCATAGAGTTTCCTGAACGCGAAAATTAATTCCCATTCTAGAAAAACTCCCGACCTTTGTCCCTATTTGTTTCCCCGTGGCGGCGCGCTGCGGCTCAAGCCGTCTGGCGGCTGGCCTTCTCCGGCCTGGACGAAGCACCGTGCGGGAAGTAGCCGAGCAGCTTTTCCACCTGCTCGGCGCATTCGCGGGCCGCGCTGAGCAGCTTGCGCTCGTGCGCCTTGGTGGCGCGGCCGGTCAGCACCGAGCAGTGAACCGCCGCCGCGATCTGGCCGGCCGCGTCGCGGATCGGCACCGCGTAGCCGACCACGCCTTCCATCGACTCTTCCTGGCTCTTTGAATAAGCGACGGCGCGAATGCGTTCGTATTCGCGCCCCAGTTCCTTGACATCGGTGATGGTGTGGCTGGTGAGCTTGGGCAGGCGGTCGACCATGGCCTGCGCGGCCAGCTTCTCGTCGAATGCGGCGAACAGCTTGCCGGTCGCCGTGCTGTGCAGGAACAGCGGCTCGCCGAGACGGATGTCCAGCGAAATCCGCTGCGTTCCTAAACTGCGGTCGGCGTAGATGACGCGCTTGCCCAGCTTGAGGCCCAGGTAGACGTCGTCGCCGATCGCCTTGGCCAGCTCCTGGAGCGGCCGGCGCGCCAGGCTGCGGATGTCGAGCGACTGCACGGTACGCAGCGCCAGGGCCACGGCGCGCGGCCCGACCGAGTAGCGCAGGTCCGCGTCGACGCTGGCGACGTCGGCGCTCACCATCGTCTGCAGCATGTTGTGAACGCTGCTCACGGGGAGGTCCAGCGCGTCCTTGATTTCGGTCAGCCGCAGGCCCTCCTTGCGCCGCACCAGCAGGTCAAGCACATCGAACGTTCTAAGGTATCTCTCAGGGCTCAAGCGAGAAATTGTATTCCCCGCCCCCCGGACCCCGCTTTGTGGTCAGCCGAGGGCAACGCCATCGCCTCGATGAACGAGCTGGCCGCCACCGCCGGGAACTGCAGCACCAGCACCTCCAGCCCCTCACGGCCAGCTTGCAACCCGGCCGATTCGTCGCTCGAGACGTAGACCGTGGCCAGGGCATCGAGCTCGTCGCCGCCGCTCAGCAGGCTGCCTTGCGTCACCACATAGAAGCGGCCGCCGCCGGTCTCGGCCAGCTCCGGCGCCGGCGTGCTGCCATTGGCCGGCAACCGGACCAGCCAGGCCGCGAGCGCGCTGGCTTCCGGTTCGATCAGCGTCTCCCGAACCGGATGTGCCAGGGTCTTCAACTGCTCGGCGCTGACATAAGAGCCCGGCATGCCGTGGGCCTGCTGATTCTTGATCCGCAGCAACAGGGTCGGCTTGACCACGTCGCATCGACCTGGGGCTGATCATGACGCTGGGCGCCGCCGTCGCCGATGCGGTGGCGGACCTGGCGGCTGCCGGCGGCAAGTCCGCGGTGATCATCACGATCAACCGGCCCGACCAGCGCAACGCGGTGAATCGCGCAGTGTCGTACGGCGTGTGCGAAGCGGTCGACGAACTGGACCGCAACCCGGCGCTGCGGGTCGGCATCCTGACCGGCGCCGGCGGCAATTTTTGTTCCGGCATGGACCTGAAAGCCTTCCTGCGCGGCGAACAGACGCGGGTCGAGGGTCGCGGCATCATGGGTCTGGCGCGGACGCCGCCGAACAAGCCGTTGATCGCCGCCGTCGAAGGCTACGCCCTGGCTGGCGGCTTCGAATGCATGCTGGTGTGCGACCTGGTGGTGGCCGCGCGCAACGCCAGTTTCGGCATCCCCGAGGTCAAGCGCGGCCTGGCCGCCGCTGCCGGCGGACTGATGCGGCTGCCGCGCCTGATCCCGCAGCGGATCGCGATGGAGATGGCGTTGACCGGCGACATGTTCAGCGCCGAGCGCCTGTACCAGTACGGCCTCATCAACGCGCTGGTCGAGCCTGGCGAAGCGCTGGAGGAAGCGAAGAAGCTGGCGCGCCGGATCATGGTCAACGCGCCGATGTCGGTAGCCGCCAGCAAGCGGGTCATCATCGAGCAGCGCGACTGGCCGATCGCCGAGATGTTCGACCGGCAGGAAGAGATCACCGCGCCGGTGCTGAAATCGCAGGACGCGCGCGAAGGTGCTGCCGCCTTCGCCGAGAAGCGGCCGGCGGTGTGGAAAAGCGAGTAGGCAGTCAACAGGACATTGCAAGTTGGTGGGCCTTCCGCGGACGCGGGGGCCCACTTTTTTTCCCTACAGCTCCCTGACCTGCAACTTGCGCCACTTGATGGCGCCACCTGGAATGCCGTTGGCGCCCAGAGCGTACTGCAGCGCGAACGGTCCCTGAGCGAACTTGCTGTCCTGGACATTCACGGTCTGGACGCCGTTGAAGACCACGGTGAGCTGCGAGCCCCTGGCCGTCACCTCGTAGACGTTCCATTTGCCGCCGGCCTTGGGCATCGGCACCACTTTGGCGACATCGACGATGGCGCCGGTGCCGTAGCTCGGGTCGGGCCGCTGGTCGAAGATATTCACTTCGTACGAGGTGACGGCTTCGATCTTCGCCGGGTTGGCCGCGCGGATGAAGATGCCGCTGTTGGTGGTGTGGTCGGCCCAGAACTCGGCGCGGATCTGGAAGTCCTTGTATGACTTCTTCGTCACCAGGTAGCCGCCCGCACCCTTGTCGGCCACGATGGCTCCGTCTTCCGC
>JACMQP010000421.1 GCA_014376915.1 Ramlibacter sp. | reverse complement strand
GACGTGAGCCCGCGCCAGATCACCAGCATCGGCCACTACGCGATCCAGTTCGACTGGAACGACGGCCACAACAGCGGCATCTATGCCTTCAACGATCTGCGCGACCTGGGCGAGCGCGCCGCGCTGCAAAGCGTCGAAGATGTCTGAATCCCCGGTCGCGGATCTGGCCCTGGCCCTGGCCCTGGCCCTGGCTCGGGCCGATCAGCCGATCAGCATCCGCGCCGAGATGTCGCTCGCGGATGGCGACACCTGCAAGTTCACGGTCAGCCGCAGTCTCCATGCGGGCGGCCCCGTGCTGTGGGTCAGCAGGGGACAAGCCGCCGACGCGCCGCTGGGCGGGCGCCTGGGGGGGCTCCGTGGCGTGGCCAGCGTGCTCGTCGCCGGGAACGTGGTGACCATCGGCAAGGCGCCAGGCGCGTCGTGGACCGTCCTCAAGGCGGCCATCGGTGCGGCCATCCGAGCGCAATTGCAAAGCGGTGTGCCGGCGCTGCCGGAGACGGCCGGCGCCACCGGCGCGCCGGCCCGGTCAGACGCCGAGCTCGGCGCGGCCGTTCAGCAGCTGCTGGACCGGGAGGTCAACCGCGCCATCGCCCATCACGGCGGAAAGATTTCGCTGGTCGAGGTGCGCGACCGCCGGCTGTTCATCACCATGAGCGGCGGCTGCCAGGGCTGCGCCTCGTCGCAGGTCACGCTGCAGCAGGGTTTCGAAGTGATGGTGAAGAGGGTGGCGCCCGAGATCACGGCCATCGTCGATGCGACGGACCACGCTGCCGGCCGACGGCCGTTCTACCGGCCCCCTGCGACAGCCGCTATGACACCCACCCCATGACCGTCGAGACCATCCGCTTCAGAAACGTCGTGACGGTGTTGCCGCAGGCTCCTGCCGTTTCCCTCAGGCCGGACCAGCAAAGAGGCAGTCTGAAAACCAAGCGCGACGCGACCGACCCCGACGACCGCCTGCCGAAACCCGACTGGATCCGCGTCAAGGCGCCGCAGGCCGCGGGCCGCTATCGCGAGACCCGGGACATCGTGCGCGCCCACCAACTGGTCACGGTGTGCGAGGAAGCCGCCTGCCCCAACCTGGGCGAGTGCTGGAGCAAGGGCACGGCGACCTTCATGATCATGGGCGACAAGTGCACGCGCCGCTGCCGCTTCTGCAACGTCAGCACGGGCCGACCCGACCCGCTGGACACCGACGAGCCGCAGCGCGTGGCCGAGACCATCGCGCTGATGAAGCTCAGCCATGTCGTCATCACCTCGGTGGACCGCGACGACCTGCCCGACGGCGGCGCCGGTCACTTCGTGCAATGCATCACGCGCGTTCGCAGCCTGGCACCCACCACCATCGAGATCCTGACGCCCGACTTTGGTGGCCGCCTGGACCTGGCGCTGGACGTTCTTGCCGCTGCGCCGCCCGACGTGCTGAACCACAACATCGAGACCGTGCCGCGCCTGTACAAGGAAGCGCGTCCCGGCGCGGACTTCCAGAACACGCTCAACCTGCTGCAGGGCTTCAAGGCGCGACAGCCCGGTATCCCCACCAAGTCCGGCCTGATGGTCGGCCTGGGCGAGACCGACGAGGAAGTGCTGGACGTGTTGCTGGCGTTGCGGACCCACGGTGTCGACATGCTGACCATCGGCCAGTATCTGCAGCCCACCGGAGGCCACATGCCGGTGCTGCGCTATGTGCATCCCGACATCTTCAGGATGTATGCCGATGCGGCCTACCAGATGGGCTTCAAGCACGCGGCATCCGGCCCCTTGGTCCGCAGCTCTTACCGTGCCGACGAACAGGCACGGGCGGCGGGCGTTCTTCGGCGTTGAAACGGGCAGTCAAACCCAGCCCGCTGTTTTCCCTGCTTCTACTTTGCCGAATCCCACCACCATGCAACAGCCCGCCCCTGAAGTGACCACCATCCAAACCGAGACCTCGACCAGCAAGGACAAGGTCAAGTTTCTGCTCCTCGAAGGTGTTCATCCCTCGGCCGTTGCCGTGATTCAGGCGGCGGGGTACACACAGATAGAAAGCATCGCGGGCGCTCTGTCCGGCGAAGCGCTCGAGAGCAAGCTCCGTGGCGTGCACTTCCTGGGCATTCGTTCGCGCACCCAGCTGACCCAGTCCGTGCTGGCGCATGCCGACCGGCTGGCCGCTGTGGGGTGCTTCTGCATCGGCACCAACCAGGTGGATCTGGCGGCGGCGCGGGACCTGGGCATCGCGGTCTTCAACGCGCCCTTCTCCAACACCCGATCGGTGGCCGAGATGGTGTTGGCCGAAGCCATCCTGCTGATGCGCGGCATCCCTGAGAAGAACGCCGCGGCGCACCGCGGCGGTTGGCGCAAGTCGGCAAAGGGCGCCTTCGAGGTGCGCGGCAAGACCCTGGGCATCGTGGGTTACGGCGCCATCGGCACGCAGCTTTCGGTGCTGGCCGAGGGCCTGGGAATGAAAGTGATCTTCTTCGACGTCGTGAGCAAGCTCCCCCTGGGCAATGCGAGCCAGGTCCCCCGTCTCGACGACCTGCTGGCTCAGGCCGACGTCGTCAGCCTGCATGTGCCCGAGACCGCAGCCACGCGGTGGATGATGGGCTCGGCGCAGATCGCCGCGATGAAGCAGGGCGGCGTGCTGATCAACGCATCGCGCGGCACCGTCGTCGACATCGAGGCTCTGGCCGAAGCCTTGCGAGGCAAGCGCCTGGCTGGCGCCGCCATCGACGTGTACCCCGAGGAGCCGCGCAGCAACGACGAGCCCTTCGAGTCGCCTCTGCGCGGCCTCGACAACGTGATCCTGACACCGCACATCGGCGGGTCCACGTTGGAAGCACAGGAGAACATCGGTATCGAAGTCGCAGCCAAGCTGGTCAAGTACGGCGACAACGGGACGTCGACCTCGTCGGTCAACTTCCCCGAAGTCGCCCTGCCCGCACACCCGGGCAAACACCGTCTTCTGCACGTCGATCGCAATGTGCCGGGTGTGCTGGCGGAGATCAACCGTGTCTTTTCTGATCTCCACATCAACATCGCTGCGCAGTATCTGCAGACCCATGCGGAAGTGGGCTACG
>JACMQP010000420.1 GCA_014376915.1 Ramlibacter sp. | reverse complement strand
CGGCCTGCGCCCTGCGCGTTTCACCCGCCTGCCGCGCCGCCAGCGCGATCGCCGCGTCGGGGTCGTGCTCGCGGGCGGCCTGCCAGGCCTGCATCAGGTCGGTGGCCTGTGCCGAGAACGTCGCCAGCGCGAGCGCGGCGACAGCGAAGCGGTAGCGCATGGCCCGGCCCTTCAGCAGCCCCGCTCTGCGCCCAGCTTGCGCAGGATGGATTCCATCATGCACCACTGGGTGAGCGCGCTTTGCAGCAGGTTGACGCCGACGAAGGCGGTGAATGCCAGCCACCACTGACTGACGAAGATGGGGCTGCCGGGAATGCCCAGCGCCAGCGACAGCAGGATGAAGGTGCCGGCGACGAGGCGGACAATTTGCCAGGATTTCATGGTTGCTCCGGAGGGTTGGTGAAAGTTCAGGGAATCGGTCAGGCCGCCGCCAGGCTGCCCAGGCGGTTGCGGTAGGCGGCGTAGTACAGCGTCGGGATCACGACCAGCGTGAGTACCGTGGAGACGAAGATGCCGAAGATCAGCGAGATCGCCAGGCCGTTGAAGATCGGGTCGTCGAGGATGAAGAAGGCGCCCAGCATCGCGGAGGCGCCGGTCAGCATGATCGGCTGGGCGCGGGTGATCGCCGAGTGCACGATGGCCTGCTTGAACTCCACGCCGCTGCGCACCTGCAGGTTGATGAAGTCCACCAGCAGGATCGAATTGCGCACGATGATGCCAGCCAGCGCGATCATGCCGATCATGCTGGTGGCCGTGTATTGCGCGCCCAGCAGCGCGTGGCCGGGCAGCACGCCGATGACGGTCAGCGGAATCGGCGCCATGATGATCAGCGGCGTCAGGTAGGAGCCGAACTGCGCCACCACCAGCAGGTAGATCAGCACCAGCCCCACCGCGTAGGCGGCGCCCATGTCGCGGAAGGTCTCGTAGGTGATCTGCCACTCGCCGTCCCACTTCAGCGCGTAGCCGCGCCACGGATCCTGCGGCTGGGTGATGAAGTATTCGGCGACGCCGCCGCCGTCGGGTGCCCGGATCTTCGCGATGTCGCCGCGCATGCCGAACATGCCGTACAGCGGACTGTCGAGTTTGCCGGCCATGTCGCCCAGCACGAACTCCACCGCCAGCAGGTCCTTGTGATAGACCGGCTGCTCGCGCAGCGTGTCGCTCACCGTCACCAGTTCGCCGATCGGCACCAGCTTGCCGGATGCGCTGCGCACCGAGAGCTGCAGCAGCGCGTCCAGGTTGCCGTGGCTGGCCGCCGGCAGTTGCAGCACCGCCGGCACCGGGTACTTGCTGGCATCGTGCAGATATGTTGCCGATTCGCCGGCCAGCCCGGTGCGCAGCGTGCTGACGATGGCCTGCTGCGGCACACCGAGCATGGCGGCCTTGCGCCGGTCCACCAGCAGCAGCTTGCGCGGCGCGTTGGCGATGCTGGTGTCGTCCACGTCCACCACGTTGGGCGTTTTCTCGAACACGGCGCGCACCGCCTTGGCCACCTCGCGCCGTCCCTTCGCTTCAGGGCCGTAGATCTCCGCCACGATCGGCGACAGCACGGGTGGGCCGGGCGGCACTTCCACCACCTTCACGTTGGCGCCGAAGCGCTGGCCGATCTTCTGCAGCTCGGGCCGCACCCGGGCGGCGATGGCATGGCTCTGGTCGCTGCGGGCGTGCTTGTCGACCAGGTTGACCTGGATGTCGCCGACCTCGCCACCGGCGCGCAGGTCGTACTGGCGCACCAGGCCGTTGAAGTTGATCGGGGCGGAGGCGCCGGCGTAGGCCTGGTAGTCGGTCACCTCGGGCACCGTCGACAGCTGTGCGCCCAGCTCGTGGAGCACGGCGGCGGTCTGTTCCACCGGCGTGCCGGCCGGCATGTCCACCACCACCTGGAACTCCGACTTGTTGTCGAACGGCAGCATCTTCAGCAGCACCAGGCCGGTGGCCGGCAGCACCAGTGACAGCACGATCAGGCCGGCGATGCCCAGTCCCAGCAGGCCCCGATTGCGCTTACCACGCTTGTCATCGAGCAGCGGCTTGAACACGCGCTCGAACAGCGGCGTCAGCTTGCCGGCCAGTCCGGTCGCAGCCCCGGTGCCGTGACCATGGGCTGGCGTCTCTTTCATCCACAGCCGCGCCAGCCAGGGCGTGACCACGAAGGCGATCGCCAGCGACAGCAGCATGCCCATGCTGGCGTTGATTGGGATCGGGCTCATGTACGGGCCCATCAGGCCGCTGACGAACGCCATCGGAAGCAACGCGGCGATCACCGTGAGCGTCGCCAGGATGGTCGGCCCGCCCACTTCGTCGACTGCGCCCGGAATGAGCTCGGTCAGCGTGCGATCGGGATAGAGCTGCTGGTGGCGATGGATGTTCTCCACCACCACGATGGCGTCGTCGACCAGGATGCCGATCGAGAAGATCAGCGCGAACAGCGACACGCGGTTCAACGTGAAGCCCCAGGCCCAGGAGGCGAACAGCGTCACGGTCAGCGTCAGGATCACGGCCGCGCCGACGATCGCCGCCTCGCGCCGGCCCAGCGCGATGAACACCAGGGCCACCACCGCGGTCGTCGCAAACAGCAGTTTCTGGATCAGCTTGATCGCCTTGTCGTTGGCGGTGGCGCCGTAGTTGCGCGTTACCGCGACCTGCACGCCGTCCGGGATCACGGTGTTGCGCAGCTGGTCCACCCGCTTCATCACGCCGTTGGCGACGTCGATGGCGTTCTCGCCCGGCTTCTTGGTGACGGTCAGCGTCACCGCCGGATATTCGGCCCCGCCGGACTTGCCGGACTTGCCGGACTGGCCGTACCAGGCGTAGCGGGTGGCCGGCGGCGGGCCGTCGCGCACCTCGGCCACGTCCTTGAGGAATACCGGCTTGCCCTCTCGCACGCCCACCACCAGGTCGGCGACGTCGCTGGCCTGCGCCAGGTAGGGGCCGGCTTCGATCGAGACGTTGCGGTTGCCGCCGACCAGCTCGCCGACCGGCATCCCCAGGTTGGCGGACTGCAGGGCCGTGCGCAGGTCCTGCACCGTCACGCCGGAGCCTGCCATGCGGCCCGGATCGATCTGCACCAACACCGCCCGGCCGGGGCCGCCCAGGGTCTGCACTTCGCGCGTGCCGCTGACGCGCTTGAGGTCGGCCTCGATGCTGTGCGCCACCCGCTCCAGCTCGAAGGCGCCGGTGGCGGGGTCCTTGCTGTACAGCGTGAGCGCCACGATCGGCACGTCGTCGATGCCCTTGGGCTTGATGATGGGGTCCAGCACGCCGAGCCCGGTTGGCAGCCAGCCGGCGTTGTCCCGCAGCGTGTCGTGCAGCCGCACCAGCGCCTCTGTGCGCGAGACGCCGACCTTGAACTGCACCGTCAGCACAGCCAGGCCGGGGCGCGAGACCGACATCACGTGCTCCACACCGGCGATCTGCGACAGCACCTGCTCGGCCGGCGCGGCCACCATCTGCTCCACGTCGGCCACCGCGGCCCCGGGGAAGGGAACCAGCACATTGGCCATGGTGACGTTGATCTGCGGCTCTTCCTCGCGCGGCGTCACCATGACGGCGAAGATTCCCAGCAGCAAGGCCATCAGCGCCAGCAGCGGGGTGATGTGCGCGCTCTGGAACGCCGCGGCAATCCGTCCGGAGATTCCCATCCGTGGTTTGCTTTGCATGTCAGCGCACCTTGGCCGCGGCCTGCGGATCCAGGGCAACCGATTCGCCCTTGCTCACGCCGCTCAGGATTTCCACCCGCTCGCCCTGCACCGGACCGAGCCGGACCTGGCGCAGCAGCGGCCGGCCCTGCGCATTGAGCACGTAGACGCCGGTCATCTCGGCACGACGCACCACCACCTTCGCGGGCAGGTAGAGGCGCTCGGCGCTGGCGGTATCGCTGCGCGCGGCGCCGGCGGGCAGCCAGACCCGCGCGAACATGCCGGGCGCCAGGCCCTTCAAATTGGCCGGCAGCGTCAACCGGACCTGGCCGGTGTGGGTGGCCGCATCGACCACCGGCAGCACCTGAACCTGGGTGGGCTGGAGCAGTCCGGGCGCGGACGCCAGGCCGGGCAGCTCGAACCGGATGTCCTTGCTGTCCGTCAGGCCGGCCAGCACCGTCTGCGGCACCGCGGCCGTCACCCGCAGCAGCGAAGGATCGTGCAGCGTGAGCAGCGCGCGGCCGGGCATCGCCATGTCGCCAAGGGTGACGGGCACGTCGCTGACCACGCCGTCGTACGGCGCGCTGAGAACGAAAAAGCCCGATTCGGCCTGCGCCGCCCGAGCCTGCGCCTGCTGGGCCTGCACCTGCGCCTGCGCCGACTGGAATTGGGCCTTGGCACGGTCGAGCGCCGACTGGCTGATGTACTGCTTCTGAAACAGCAGTTGCTGCCGCTCGTATTCGGCGGCGGCGACGTTCAGCGTGGCCCGGGCCGCTTCCACCTGGGCCACGCTGGCCGCCGCGTTCTGGCTGGCGGCGCGCGCGTCGATGCGCACCAGTGGCTGCCCGGCCCGCACGACGTCCCCGGCCTTGACGTTCAGCGCCACGATGGCGCCTGCCACCTGGGCCGACAACGTGGTCTGGCGCACCGCTTCCACAACGGCGTCGAGGCTCACCGCATTGCCGGTGACACCGGCCGAGCCCTGCACCTGCACCGTCGCCAGGGCTGGGCCCTCGGCCGCCCAGGCGACGGGCGCACCCAACGCCACGGCCATGGCGGCGGCAACCCATCCTGTCTTGAACATCGCGGCTCCTTTAAATTGCATACGTAGCTAATAAGCTAAGTAAGCAATGATACGTTAAACTCAAGGCCTCTGCACAGGACTTTGAGCCGTGCCGGTGCGCAAACCCTGCGTTACATCAAGGACAGTTCATTCATGAAAGATCTGCCACCCGAAGCGCTGGCTGAGGTCGCCCATTACTTCCGGGTGCTGTCGGAGCCGACGCGCCTGCAGATCCTCAACCTGCTGCGGCAGGGCGAGCGCAATGTCGGTGACCTGGCACAGCTTTGCGGTTTTACAGCCGCCAACGTCTCGCGCCATCTGGCGCTGCTGACCAAGCAGGGCCTGGTCGCGCGGGAAAGCCGCGGCACCAGTGCGTACTACCGCATTGCCGATGCGTCGGTGTTCGCCCTGTGCGACCTGGTGTGCGGCAACATCGCGCTGCAGATGGAGCACACCGCCACCCGGCAGCGGGCCTTCGTGTCGGCCAGGCCCGCCAAGCGCCGTTGACGTTCACTCCATGAACTGGAGCGCCGCCAACCGCGCATAGATGCCGCTCGCTGCGGCCAGCGAATCGTGCGTGCCCTGTTCGACGATGCGCCCGTGGTCCAGCACGATGATGCGGTCGGCGCGCTGCACGGTTGCCAGCCGGTGCGCGACCACCAGCGTCGTGCGGCCGCTCATGGCCGACTCCAGCGCGGCCTGCACCATGCGCTCGCTCTCGGCGTCGAGCGCGCTGGTGGCTTCGTCCAGCAGCAGCAGCGGCGGGTTCTTCAGCATCGCGCGGGCGATGGCGATGCGCTGGCGCTGGCCGCCTGAAAGCCGCACACCGCGCTCGCCCAGGAAGCTGGCGTAGCCCTCGGGCAATGCGGTGATGAACTCATGGGCGAAAGCGGCGCGGGCGGCGGCGATCACTTCGTCATCGCTCGCGCCGGGCCGGCCGTAGCGGATGTTCTCCAGCGCGCTGCTGGAAAAGATCACTGCGTCCTGCGGCACGATGCCGATCCGCTGGCGCAGGTCGCCCAGCGCGAGGTCGCGGGTCGGCACGCCATCCAGGCGGATCGTTCCGTGCGCCGGGTCGTAGTAGCGCAGCAGCAGCTGGAACACCGTGCTCTTGCCGGCGCCGCTCGGCCCCACCAGCGCGACGGTTTCGCCGGGCGCCACCGCCAGGTTGAAGTCGCGCAGCGCGGGGGTCAAGGGCCGGGACGGATAGTGGAAGGTGATTGCTTCGAACGCCACCCGGCTGCCGCCACTGGCCGACGGCAGCGTCGCCGGATTGGCGGGCGAGATCACGGGCGATTTCGCGTCCAGCAATTCCATCAGCCGCTCGGTCGCGCCAGCGGCGCGCAGCAGGTCGCCGTAGACCTCGCCGAGCACGCCGACCGCACCGGCCAGCATGATCACGTAAACCACGGTCTGGCCGAGATGGCCGGCGGTGATGGTGCCGGCCAGCACCGCCTGCGTGCCCTGGTACAGGCCCCACAACAGGGCCGCGCTGGTGGCGATGATGACGAAAGCGATCAGGAACGCGCGGGCCTTGGTGCGGGTCACGGCGGTGCCGAACGCGCTCTCGGTGGAAGCGTCGAAGCGGGCCGCTTCGCGGCTCTCGGCGGCGTAGCTCTGCACCACCGGAATGGCATTGAGCACTTCGGCCGCGATCGCGCTGGAATCGGCGACCCGGTCCTGGCTGGCGCGCGACAGCTTGCGCACGCGCCGGCCCCACCACGCTGTCGGGAACACCACGACCACCAGGATGCCCAGCACCTGCGTCATCACGTACGGATTGGTCCACACCAGCATGACCATCGCGCCGGCGCCCATCACGGCGTTGCGCAGGCCGACCGACAGCGAGGAGCCGACCACCGTCTGCACCAGCGTCGTGTCGGTGGTCAGGCGCGACAGCACTTCGCCGGTCTGGGTGGTCTCGAAGAACTCGGGGCTCTGCTCCAGCACGTGCGCATAGACGGCATTGCGCAGGTCGGCCGTCACCCGCTCGCCGAGCCAGCTCACCATGTAATAGCGCGCCGCCGAGAACATGCCCAGCGCCGCCGCCACCGCGAACAGTTCCATGAAGTGCTCGCGCAGCGCCAGCACCTGGGTGCCCTTGGAGGCGCTCGACAGGCCGCCATCGATCAGGCTGCGCAGCGCTACCGGAAACACCAGGGTCGAGACCGCGGCCATCAGCAGAAACAGGCCGGCCAGCGCGAACCGGCCGCGGTAAGGCCGCAAAAACGGCACCAGGCCGGAGAGCGAGCGGGGCGAAGCCTTGGCGGGCGCGGGGCGGGCGGGAATGTCCATGTCCCGAGTTTAAGCTTGTGCAAGCAAAGACAGCCTTGACAGTATTTGCCTAAGCAAATATTATCCTGTCCTCATGTCCATTCCAACCCCCGTCCACCGCCCGCATGCCAAGCCGGCCGGCCCGACTGCGGCCAGCAAGGCCGCGGCGAAACTCGCACCGGCCGATTTCTACGTGCCCGAGAGCTACCAGCCGGAGGAGAGTGTCGGCTACCTGATGCGGCGCATCCTCAACACCGTGGCGACGGAGATCGAGCGCGAGATGGCCCCCAACGGCCTGACCAACGCGCAATGGATCCCGCTGTTCAAGCTCTACATGGCCTCGGCTTCCACCGTGGCCGAACTGGCCCGCGAATGCCAGCTCGATGCCGGTGCGATGACGCGCCTGCTGGACCGGCTGGAGGCCAAGGGCCTGCTCAGGCGGGTGCGCTCCAGCGAGGACCGGCGAGTGGTCAATCTCGAACTGACGGCCGAAGGCCGGGTCGCGGCGCAGCACATTCCGGCGGCCTTGTGCCGGGTGCAGAACGCGCACATGCGCGGCTTCTCGCACGCCGAGTGGGAAACGCTCAAGAGCCTGTTGCGGCGCATTCTGGAAAACGCGCAGGCGATCCAGGCCGGCAAGGAAAGACAACATGGCAAATAACAAACTGAAACTGGTCACCCTCGCTGCGGCATTGCTGCTGGCGGGCTGCGCCGACCTGTCCGGCATCGAGCCGCGGGCGAAGTTGCGCGATCCGGCGTCGCTCAAGCTCGAAGCTGGCGCGCAAGCTTCCGTGCCCACCCAGTGGTGGCGCGGCTTCGGCGACGCCCAACTCGATCGATTGGTCGACCAGGCGCTGGCCGACAACCCCAACCTGCGCGTCGCGCAGGCCCGGCTGGCGCGCGCCCAGGCTGTCAGTGAAGTGGCGAGCGCCGCGCTGCTGCCGCAGGTCAACGGCTCGCTCGATGCCACCACCCAGCGCTACACCAAGAACGGCATGATCCCGCCGCCGCTGGCCGGCTCCACCAGCACCAGTGCGACGCTGCAGCTGGGCGCCAGCTGGGAGCTGGACTTCTTCGGCAAGAGCCGCGCGCAGCTGGAAAGCGCCCTGGGCGCGGCCCGCGCCGCGCAGGCCGACACCGACGCCGCCCGCATCCTGCTGGCCAGCAACGTGACGCGCGCCTATTTCCAGCTGGCCAAGGTCAACGACCAGCTGGCCGTGGCCCAGCGCACGCTGGCCCAGCGCGAGGAGGCGCTGCGGCTGGTGCGCGACCGCGTCAACGCCGGCCTGGACACCAACCTGGAACTGCGCCAGAGCGAGGGCAGCCTGCCCGAGGCGCGGCAGCAGCTCGAGGCGCTGCACGAGCAAGCCAGCCTGGCGCACAACGCGCTGGCCGCGCTGGTCGGCCAGCCAAAGACGCGAGTCGTCAGCACCGAGCCGCGGCTCGCTTCGATCCAGCCGCTGGCCGGCGCCGCCGTGCTCCCGGCCAACCTGCTGGGCCAGCGCGCCGACGTGGCCGCCGCCCGCTGGCGCGTCGAAGCAGCCGGCGAGGACATCAGAAATGCGAAGGCGCAGTTCTATCCCAACATCAATCTGGTGGCGTTTGCCGGCCTCTCCAGCATCGGGCTGGGCAACCTGCTCAATGCCGGCAGCCTGCAGTACGGCGTCGGTCCGGCGATCCACCTGCCGATCTTCGAGGGCGGCAAGCTGCGCGCTAACCTGCGCGGCAAGACGGCCGACTACGACGCGGCGGTGGAGAGCTACAACGCCACCGTGATCGAGGCGATCCACGAGGTCGGCGACCAGCTGCTCTCGGCCCGCTCGATCACGCGCCAGCAGGCCGAGCAGCGCCAGGCGCAGACCGCGGCCGAAGCAGCCTACGACATCGCCGTGCAGCGTTACAAGGCTGGCCTGGGCAACTACCTCAATGTGCTCACCGCCGAAAACGCGGTGCTGGCGCAGCGCCGGCTGGCGGTCGATCTCGCGGCCCGCGCGCTCGAAACGCAGGTGGGCCTGGCCCGCGCCCTTGGCGGCGGCTACACGCCCGTTGCCGCCACCGTCACTGCCGCCCAGAACTAACGAACGATCCTTTGGAAAAGAAGATGGAAGCAAAACAAACTCCCGCACTCCCGGCACCTTCGCTGTCGCCCCTGTCCACCGGTCCGAGCAAACGCCGCAAGGCCCTGACCATGCTGGGCTCCGTCGTCGTGCTGGGCGGCCTGGGCTGGGCGGCCTACGAATGGCTGGTGGCCAGCCACTACGAGTCGACCGACAACGCCTACGTCCAGGGCAACGTGATCCAGATCACGCCGCAGATTGGTGGCACCGTGATGGCGATCCTGGCCGACGACACCGACTTCGTGAAGGCCGGCCAGCCGCTGGTCAGGCTCGATCCCACCGACGCCAAGGTGGCGCTGGACCAGGCCGAGGCCAACCTGGCGCAGACCGTGCGCCAGGTCCGCACGCTGTACGCCAACAACGGTTCGCTCTCGGCGCAGGTGGCGCTGCGGCAGGCCGATATCGGCCGCTTCCAGTCCGATGTGGCGCGCGCCACCGACGACCTGAACCGGCGCCAGCAGCTGGTGGGCAACGGCGCGGTGTCGAAGGAAGAACCCAATCACGCGCAGACCCAGCTGGCCAACGCCCGCAGCGCGCTGACCTCGGCTCAGGCCGGCGTGGTGGCTGCGCGCGAGCAGCTCACCAGCAACCAGGCGATGACCGACGGCACCAGTGTCGACCTGCACCCCAGCGTGCAGGCGGCAGCCGCCAAAGTGCGCGAAGCCTGGCTGGCGGCCAAGCGCGCGTCGCTGCCGGCGCCGGTCGATGGCTATGTCGCCAAGCGCACCGTGCAGCTGGGCCAGCGCGTCGCCGCCGGCACGCCGCTGATGTCCATCATCCCGCTCAAGCAGGTTTGGGTCGACGCCAACTTCAAGGAAGTGCAGCTGCGCAAGATCCGCCTCGGCCAGCCGGTCAAGCTGACGGCCGACCTGTACGGCAAGAAGCTCGAATACACCGGCACGGTGGCAGGCCTCGGGGCTGGCACCGGCGCGGCGTTCGCGCTGCTGCCGGCGCAGAACGCCACCGGCAACTGGATCAAGGTGGTGCAACGGGTGCCGGTGCGAGTGGAGCTCGATCCGCGCCAGGTCGCGGCCAATCCGCTGCGGGTCGGCCTGTCGATGGCCGTCGAGGTCGACATCAGCCAGCAGGACGGCAAGACGCTGGCCGACACGCCGCGCGCCTCCGCGCTCACCACCACCGAGGTGTTCGATGCGCTGGACAGCGGTGCCGAAGCCGAAGTCAAGCGCGTGATCGCGCAGAACTCCGGCCGCGCAGTCCGGGCGCCGACGACGGTGCTCGGCGCCGCGTCCGCCTCCAGCTCCGCCCACTAAAGCGATGGCCAGCTCGCCGGTGCACGCGGCGCTCCAGCCGCTGGAGGGTTCCGCGCGGATGTGGGGCACCATCGCCCTGTCCGCCGCGACGTTCATGAACGTGCTGGACACCTCGATCGCCAACGTCTCGCTGCCGGCGATCGCCGGCGACCTGGGCGTCAGCCCGAACCAGGGCACCTGGGTCATCACCAGCTTCGCCGTTGCGAATGCGATTGCGGTACCGCTCACGGGCTGGCTGTCGCAGCGCTTCGGCCAGGTCAAGCTGTTCGTCAGCAGCGTGATCCTGTTCGTGATCGCTTCCTGGCTGTGCGGCCTGGCGCCCAACATGCCGACGCTGATCGCCTTTCGCGCGCTGCAGGGCCTGGTCGCCGGCCCCATGATTCCACTGTCGCAGTCGCTGCTGCTGTCGAGCTATCCACGCGCGCTGGCCGGACTCGCGATGGCGATGTGGGCGATGACCACGCTGATCGCGCCGGTCATGGGGCCGCTGCTGGGCGGCTGGATCACCGACAACATCAGCTGGCCGTGGATCTTCTACATCAACATCCCGGTTGGCATCATCGCGGCGCTGTCCTCGTGGGCGATCTATCGAAAGCGGGAAAGCGCCATCCGCAAGCTGCCGATCGACACCCTGGGCCTGGCCTTGCTGGTGGTCTGGATCGGCGCGCTGCAGATCATGCTGGACCTGGGCAAGGAGAACGACTGGTTCCACTCGGGCCTGATCGTCGGCCTGGCGGTGACGGCGGCCGTGGGCTTCGCCTTCTTCCTGGTCTGGGAGCTGACTGACGACCACCCCGTGGTGGAGTTGCGGCTGTTCGCCAGCCGCAATTTCTGGGCCGGCACGCTCAGCGTTTCGATCGGCTACGGCCTGTTCTTCGGCAATGTGGTGCTGCTGCCGCTGTGGCTGCAGCAGTTCATGGGCTACACCGCCACCGATGCCGGCATGGTGCTGGCGCCGGTGGGCGTCATGGCGATGGTTCTGTCGCCGATCGTGGGCAAAACCATCGGCCGGGTGGACCCGCGGCGCTACGTCACGCTTGCTTTCCTGGTGCTGGCGCTGGTGCTGTGGATGCGCTCCCGGTTCAACACGCAGGCCGATTTCACCACCATCCTGATTCCCACCATCATCCAGGGCGTGGGCATGGCGTTCTTCTTCATCCCGCTGATGACGATCACGCTGTCCGGCCTGCCGCCGGAGCGGATCCCGGCCGCGTCCGGCCTGAGCAACTTCGTCCGGATCACGGCCGGCGCCATGGGCACCTCGATTTCGACCACCTTGTGGGAGAGCCGCGCGGCGCTGCACCACGCGCAGCTGGCCGAGGCCGTCAATCCGGCCAGCCCGGCAACCCAGTCGACGCTGGCCAGCCTGGCCGCGGCCGGCCTGTCGCCGCAGCAGGCGCTGGCACAGATCAACCAGCTGGTGAACCAGCAGGCTTTCATGCTGGCGGCCGCCGACATCTTTTACCTATCGGCCGCGCTGTTCCTGTTGCTGATTCCGCTGGTGTGGCTGACCCACCGGCAGAAGCCAGCCGGCGGCAGCGGGGTGGACGCGACGGCCGGCGCGCACTGAGCGTCGCGCGTGGTCGCGGCCGCGGTCAGAGCTGGTGGAAGCCGGTGATGTCGAAGTGCACGTCCACCTTCGCTCCGCCCTTGAGCTGCAGGCGGAAGG
>JACMQP010000419.1 GCA_014376915.1 Ramlibacter sp. | reverse complement strand
TGGCCCAGGGCGGCCTTGAACATCGCCGTGAAGGCACTGTCGCTGGCATAGCCGCTGGCCGCGGCGACGTGGCTCACCGCCAGGCCCTGCGCCAACAGCGGCAGCGCGTGGGCCAGCACGGCCTGCTGGCGCCACTGCCGGGAGCTCATTCCGAGTTCGGTGCGGGACAGGCGCGCCAGCGTCCGCTCGCTGGCGCCGGCGTCGGCTGCCCAGCCGGCCAGGGTGGCGCGCTCGGCCGGCGCGCGCAGCACTGCCTCGCACAGTGCGCGCAGGCGCTTGTCGCCCGTCTGCGCATGCGGCAGGGGGACGCCAAGGTCCAGCGTATCGGCCGCGGTGATCTCGTCGAGCACCAGTTGCACCAGCCGCTCTTCGCGCGTCCTGGGCAGCGGCTGGCTGGCGGGCGCATCGAGCGCCACGATCAGCTCGCGCAGCAGGGGCGACACCACCAGCACGCGGCAGCCGCGCCAGCCTGACGGAACCGCAGAGGGCGCGATGTAGAGCGTGCGGAATTCGGCCGCTTCCAGCACGTGGACGGCGTGGCGGGCGCCCGGCGCGATCCAGACGGCGCGCGACGGCGGCACGATGTACGTGACCTCGTCACCGTCGCCGTCGCCGTGCGCCGCCGTCACCTGCACGATGCCGCTGGCGCAGTAGGCGAGCTGGGCCCAGGGGTGGCGGTGGGGCTCGAAGTGGCTGTCCACCGACAGCGCGCGCGACCGCACGCGCACGGTTCGCCGCGTGTCCGGCTGGAACGGGTCGGTGTCGCCCAACGGGATGGTGCACAGCCTGGGCGAGGAAGCGTGGCGGGCGGCCATGGCTGGAATTCGCTGAATCCTGTCGTTTCGTCGCATTTCAGAATCGTCGCCCGATACTACGATACCGGCCATGAGCACCATCGCCGCCGCCGTCTCCGCGCCGCCCCCACCCCTGCGCCAGGACGCCGGAGTCATCGGGCTTGTCGGTCTCGCGCACATGATCAGCCACTTCAGCCAGTTGCTCCTGGCGCCGCTCTTTCCCTGGCTGAAAGACGCGTTCAACGCCAGCTACACCGAGCTGGGCTTCCTGATGACGCTGTTCTTCATCGTCTCGTGCAGCGTCCAGACGGCGTCCGGCTTCCTGGTCGACCGGATGGGGCCGCGGCCGATCCTGTTCGGCGGGCTGGCACTGGTGGGGCTGGCGGCCTTCGGCTTCGCGCTCAGCCCGAACTACTGGGCGATGGCGTGCTGCTCGGTGCTGGCGGGCATCGGCAACGGGGTGTTCCATCCCGTCGACTACACGCTGCTCAATCGCAAGGTCAGCCCGCACAGGCTCGGGCATGCCTACAGCTTCCATGGCATCACCGGCAGCCTGGGCTGGGCGCTGGCGCCGGCGCTGCTGGTGCCGCTGGCCATCACGTTCAGCTGGCGCACCGCGCTGGCGGCCGCCGGCGTCCTGGCCTATGCGGTGCTGGTGGTGCTGTGGCTGAACCGCAGCCGGCTCGACCTGCCGCCCGCCCCGCCGGTCAGGGCCAGCGCGCAGCAGGCCGAGGGCAACTTCGACTTCCTGCGGATTCCCGCCGTGTGGATGTGCTTCAGCTTCTTCTTCTTCTACGCGATCGTGCTCAGCGTGATCCAGGCCTTCGCGCCCGAGGCGGCCCGGCAGCTGCACGGTGTGCCGGTCGCGCTGTCGGCCATGTGCCTGACGGTGTACATGGTCTGCAGCGCTGGCGGCACGGTGCTGGGCGGCTTCCTGGCCGCCGACCCAAAGCGCTGCGAGCGTATCGTGGCGGCCGGCTTCGGGCTGGCGGCGCTGACCGCGCTGGCGATCGGCTTCACGCCGGTGCCGGCGCTGGCGGTGCCGGCGCTGTTCGGCGCGATGGGCTTCGCCAGCGGCATCGCCGCGCCATCGCGCGACCTGCTGGTCAAGCGGTCCAGCCCCGAGAACGCAACCGGCCGGGTCTACGGCGTCGTCTATTCGGGCCTGGACATCGGCCAGGCGTTGTCGCCGCTGGTGTTCGGCGCGCTGATGGACCG
>JACMQP010000418.1 GCA_014376915.1 Ramlibacter sp. | reverse complement strand
CCTCGCCAGCCCTGATCGCGTCCGCCAGCGCCGCGAAAGCGGCCGGCGACCGGTCTTGCGGCGCGATCGCCACGGCGCTTCCAAACTGCTTGAAGTTGCGTGCGATCGATGCGGCGTAGCCCGGGTCGTAGTGCATGAACAGCAGTTCTCGCACCACCGGTTCGACGTCGCCGGCCCTCACTTGCGCCTGCCAGCCCTGCACCACCTCCTTGCCGCGCAGCGTCGCCAGCGCGCCGAGCCGCTCGCAGAACAGCGCGGGGTCGGCGACGAAGAAGGCGTAGTCCTCCAGCAGCAGCTTGACGCGCTCGTCATCGGGCAATTGCAGGTTCAGGCAAGGGCTGGCGCGCATGGCCTCGATCAGCGCCTGCGGCACCGCGAGATTGCCGACCTTCTTGCTCTCGCTCTCGATGTAGACCGGGCGCGTCGCTTCGAACTGGCGCAGCTTGTCCCAGACCAGCGTCTCGAAGCGCTTCTGGCCGGGTTGCGCCTGGCCGGGAATCAGCCCCAGCACCGAGCTTCGGTGGCAGGCCAGGTCCTCCAGGTCCAGCACCTGGGCGCCGGCCTGCTCCAGCGCCTGCAGCAGCCGCGTCTTGCCCGACCCGGTGGGGCCGCAGATGACGCGGTACCGGTGGCGCTGCGCCTGCAGCGGCAGGTCCGCGAGCACCGCCGTGCGGAAAGCCTTGTAGCCGCCTTCGACGAGCGTCACCTTGAAGCCGATCTGGTCCAGCACCAGCGCGAGCGAGCCGCTGCGCTTGCCGCCCCGCCAGCAATAAACCAGGGGCTGCCAGCTCCGGGGCGTGTCGAGCAGCTCCCGCTCGATGTGGCGGGCGATGTTGGCGGCGGCCAGGGCGGCGCCTCGCTTCCTGGCCTCGAACGCATTGACCTGCACGTAGATCGAGCCGATGCGGTGCCGCTCCTCGTTGTTGAGCGTCGGCCAGTTCTGCGCGCCCGGCAACCGGTCCTCGGCGTATTCGGCCTCGCTGCGGGCGTCGATGACGACGCTGAAACCGGCCAGCCGGGCGATCGCGTCGGCGGCGGCAATCGCTTGCACGGTCACTTGAGGATCTTCTTCAGTTCTGGCCAGACGTTGGCCAGCATCTGCGGATGGGCCGCGGCGACCGGATGGATGCGATCGGCCTGGAACATCTTTGCCGGGTCGTCCAGATCGGCCACCCCCTTGAGCAGGAACGGAACCAGCGCCGCCCTGTTTTTCTTCGCGACGGTCACGAACAGGCCGGCGAACCGCTTGCCGTAATCGGCGCCGTAGTTGGGCGGCACCTGCATGCCGATCAGCAGCACCCTGGCGCCCGCCCGTTGGGCCGCCTGCGTCATCTGGCTGAGGTTGTCCTCGGTCATGGCCAGCGGCAGGCCGCGCAGCGCGTCGTTGCCGCCGAGTTCGATCACCACGAGGTCCGGCCGGTGCAGCGAGAGCAGGGCCGGCAGCCGGGAGCGGCCGCCCGAGGTGGTGTCGCCGCTGACGCTGGCGTTGACCACCCTGACCGGCATTTTCTCGGCCGCCAGCCGGGTTTCCAGCAGCGCGACCCAGCCGCTGCCGCGCTTCAGGCCATACTCGGCGCTCAGCGAGTCGCCGAGCACGAGGATGCTCCTGTCGCCCGCGGCAAAGGCCGGGGCCAGGGCTCCGACTGCGAAAGCCGCCGCGATCCAGTTGCGGCGCGTCCAACCACCCAAATCCATGTCTGATCCCATCATTTCCGTCGAGCACGTCTACAAATCGGTGACCGACTCGACCGGCACCCTCGACATTCTGCGTGATATCGACTTCACGCTGGCGGCCAGGGAGACTGCGGCCATCGTCGGCGCTTCCGGCTCCGGCAAGAGCACGCTGCTGTCCATCATTGCCGGCCTGGACACGCCCACCCGCGGCACCGTGCGACTGGCCGGCCAGGACCTGTTCGCGATCGACGAGGACGATCGGGCGGCGCTGCGGGCGCAGAAGGTCGGCTTCGTGTTCCAGAGCTTCCAGCTGATGGGCAACCTCACCGCGCTGGAAAACGTGATGCTGCCGCTGGAGCTGGCAGGGCGGCGCGATTCGCGCAAGGCGGCCGGCGAAATGCTGGAGCGGGTCGGGCTGGCGCAGCGGCTGGGCCATTATCCCAAGGTGCTCTCCGGCGGGGAGCAGCAGCGCGTCGCGCTGGCGCGGGCCTTCGTCGTGCAGCCGGCGGTGCTGCTGGCCGACGAGCCGACCGGCAGCCTGGACTTCGCAACGGGCGAAACCGTGATGGCGCTGATGTTCGAGCTGAACCGCGAACTGGGAACCACCCTGGTGCTGGTGACGCACGACGCCGGCATCGCCGCGCGCTGCGAGCATCGCATCACCATCGAGGCGGGCCGCATCATCCGCTGATGCGCGAGCGATTTTCAGACCATTGAAGGAGCCCCGAATGTTGAACCCCCGATCGCTCGGCGCCGCGGCGCTGGGCCTGGCCGCCGTGTTCGCCGCCGGCAGTGCCAGCGCGCAGGCTTTCCCGACCAAACCGGTTCGCATCATCGTCCCGCAGACGCCCGGCGGCGCGTCGGACGCGTTGGCCCGCATCGTCGGCCAGAAGCTGTCCGAGCGCTGGGGCCAGCCCGTCGTGGTGGAAAACAAGCCGGGCGCGGGCGGCAACGTCGGCACGGATTACGTCGCCAAGTCGCCCGGCGACGGCTACACGCTGCTCATGAGCTATGTCGGCACCCAGGCGATCAACGGCAGCGTCTACAAGAGCCTGACCTACGAACCGTTCAAGGACTTCGCGCCGGTCGCCACGCTCGCCACGGTGCCGTTCGCGCTGGTGGTCAACCAGGCCTTTCCGGCCAAGAGCGCCGGGGAGCTCATTTCCTACGCGAAGGCCCATCCGGGCGCGGTCAACTTCGGTTCGGCCGGCAACGGCTCGCTGAACCACCTGCTGGGCGAGATGGTCAACCTGAACCAGGGCGTCAAGCTGGTTCATGTGCCGTACAAAGGCGCGGCCGGCGCGCTCACCGACACCATGAGCGGCCAGATCCAGATGACCTTCAGCAGCCTGCCGTCGGTGGCCGGCCACATCCGCGGTGACAAGCTGCGGGCGCTGGCGGTGACCGGCTCGAAGCGCTCGGCGACCTTCCCGAACCTGCCGACTTTCGCCGAGGCGGGCATCGCCGGCCTGGAGCTGAGCCCGTGGTTCGGCCTGCTGGCGCCGGTGGCGACGCCCGAGCCGGTGGTGCGCAAGATCAACAGCGACATCGCGGAGCT
>JACMQP010000417.1 GCA_014376915.1 Ramlibacter sp. | reverse complement strand
CTCGACTTCCTGGTCGGCGCCGGCCGCATGCGCCGGGCCGAAGCCAAGGCGCTGAGCGACGCGCTCTACCGGATGCGCGACACCAGCCTGCGGGCGCAGCAGATCACCCGGCTGGCCAGCGGCCGGATCCGCCAGACGCGCGACCGCGTCGAACTCGCCGACCTGATCCGCGACCAGCTCGACAGCCGGTGCGAGGAATTCGCGGCGGCCAACGCAGACGTGCAGAGCGTGCTCAGCCCGGTCGACGTGCTGCTCGATCCGCCGGTCGCCGTCAGCCTGATCAACAACGTGGTCGATTGGGGCCTGAGCTTCAGCAAGCAGGTGACCTTGACGCTGGAAACGCCCGTGTGGCCGGCGCCGGCCCGGCTGTTGGTGCGCGTGGCGACGCCGCCGCGCAACGCCCAGGCTGCGCCCGGCCAGCACACCGGCACCTGGGGCACCAAGGAACGCGGCCGCCGCCTGAACGACGGCTTGCACTGGATGCTGCTGCGCCAGATGGCAGCATCGGCCAACCTCACCGTGAACCGCTCCGGCGCGGAAGGCGCGGCCATCCTGACCATCGAATTCCCCAAGACCTTCCTGAGCTCCGACGGCCTGTCCAGCATGGAGCTGTTCGAGGCCGATTCCGCCGGCGCCACGTCGCTGCTGAACGCCTGGGTACTGGTGATCTCGGCAGACGACCGGCTGCGGGCCACCGCGCTCGACACGCTGCGGCACGCCGGCATCGGCGCCAAGGGTGCCGCGTCGCTGGCCGAAGCCAGGACCCTGGTCGCCAGCAACAAACCCAACACGCTGGTGGTCGCAAGCGAAGCGATGGACGCCGACTTCGCCAGCTTCAAGACCGAGGTGATGGGGCACGGCGGCAGCTGTCCGGTCGTGGAGATCACAGAGCGACCGCCCTCCTTCCATAACTCCGGATTTCAGGGCTTCGAAGTAGCCAAGGTGGGCCGCGAGCAGATCAAGAAGAACCTCGGCCCGACGGTGCTGTTCGAGCTGGCGAAGGCCGTCTACTAGGTCGGTCCGGCCGGTTGGCGCAGCATGCGCGCCAGCTGGTCCGCGGGCACCGGCGGGCTGTACAGGAAGCCCTGGGCCTGGTCGCAGCCGAGCTGCCGCAGCACGGTAGCCTGGCCCTGGATCTCGACACCTTCGGCGACCACCTTCAGGTTCAGGTTGTGCGCCAGCGCGATGCAGGTGTTGACGATGTCCTTGTACGCGGGATCGGCGGTGATCTTCTTGACGAAGGCACGGTCGATCTTCACTTCGTCGATCGGCAGCGTCACGATGTACGCGAGTGAAGAATAGCCGGTGCCGAAGTATGTGCCCATGGGCGTCCCGCACAGCACGGTGGCGAGCTGCACCAGCCAGTCGTAGTCGTCGTCGGGTTCGGTGTCCAGGATGCCGAAGTCGTGCAGCTCCACCAGGCGCTCCCGCTCGTCGAGCGGGATCAATGTTGTCAATGGCATGGGCTGTCGCATCGCGCTAGCGGAAGTGCCTGCGGCTTTCGGACACCATGGCGGCATCGAAGGCATCGAAGTCGGTGGACGCGGAATCCGGCGGAGCGCGCACGGCGTCAGTGCGGACGTCGCCGCGGATCGAGCCCAGGTCGACG
>JACMQP010000416.1 GCA_014376915.1 Ramlibacter sp. | reverse complement strand
GGCGTGACGATCTTCTCCTTGGTAAGGCGTTCCAAACGATAGGTGGCAGCCTCGACGCTGGTCCCGCACATTTCAGCCAGGTGATGTGCTCCGCGAGCTTCCTGGCACGCTTCGACGGGCATCATCACCGCCGCGGTCATTGCTTTAGCCTGCCACTCGCTGTCCTCGTAAAACTTGTGCTGCCCGAGCACCGCGCCGCGATGCAGCGTGACGTGATGTGCCAGCACGATATGTGACAGTTCGTGGATTACGGTGCTCCGCGAGAAAACTGATCCGTTGAACAGGCCGTCGTATACGTCGCGCCGCAAAACTACCAGCCCCTTGTCAGGAATGGTGAAAGCGGCGCAATCCTCGAGCTCGTGCACCTCTGCTACGTGCGGCTCGTAGCCGGCACGGCTGAGAGTCTGTTCGAGCACCCGCCAGCCTTCGATAACGTAAACGGAGCCGCGCTCTTTCGGGAGTAGGGGAAAAAGGCTGGCCGCTGCCAGTTCCAGCTTCGCATAGCTGGTGGGCGCCACCTTCATCCCCGAGGGGAGTCTGCTTTTTTGTCCGTTGCCTAACGTTGTCATTGGTCGTCCTCTGAGTGCTCGTTCGTTCTGGTTACTTCCGGTCCTTGACCCAATTCACTACAGCGGTCGGCGGCTTGCCGTTCTCTTGCAACTTGCGTGCGAACGCGTACACCATCGCTCGGGCGTCAGACGGCATTTCCTTGGTGCTGACAGATTCGATCGACTGACCTCCTGCGTCGCGCAATTCATCCAACTCCTGCTTACTTGCACCGATAACGGCAAAGAATTTCAGGGCCGCTTCAATGTGGTTCTCGTTCAGCTTCTTGTCCCCGTACTCCATTGCGCTGAGGTGGGCCGAGCTGACTTCCATACTCTCTGCCATCTGCTTCAGCGGTACGTCGTGCTCCATTCGAAGGAGCCTCGCTTTCTTACCAAATTCGTTAAGCCGCATTTTTTTCTCCTGTGATTCCAGGCTGGTAGGCCTGTGCTGGTTGGGCAATTGAAATGTAGCACATAAATTTTCCGTTGGGAAAATTTATGTGCCGTAGACGGTCCTTGTGTTGCTTTCCGTGCAATCCCTTGGCGGGTTTACTGAGTCGAAAGTGAGTCGCCAACGGCCTTGTCGCCTCTGAATCGTCCCCGAACTACGGTGTGCAGGAAGGCCGCCTTGCGACGCAATTGTTGGGGCGTCGCAAACTCCGTCCCACGAGCCCGTAGTCCCCGTCGAAGTCTGCGCTCGAAAGCTCCGCGCTCATCGGATCCGCTCGCTAGTGAATGCAGCCCGCCGGCCGTCGCTTCCGGAGGGCGCGCGTAGAGCGTTAGCGCCTGCTCAACGGCAATCAACAGAAAATTCTAGAAATTTTCAGGGAGCAATTCCGCAGCAGGTACGACCAGGAAGGGGGACGCTACTCGATATGTGTACCCGTCACCGTGGCTACACCGTGGCTACATGAAAAAAGGCCGCTATCGATTTGATAGCGGCCTCTCTTGCAGACACTGGTGGCCTGGGGCGGAATCGACCCACCGACACGCGGATTTTCAATCCGCTGCTCTACCAACTGAGCTACCGGGCCGAGCCGCCGATTATATATCAGCTGCCGCCGCGTTTGCCACGCGAGAGGTCGACGCCGAGCTGCTTGAGCTTTCGATAGAGATGGGTGCGTTCCAGCCCGGTCTTCTCGGCCACGCGCGTCATCGAACCGCCTTCCTTGGCCAGGTGGAATTCGAAGTACGACTTCTCGAATTCGTCGCGCGCATCGCGCAGTGGCTTGTCGAGTTCGAACAGCTGCCGCGGCTGCGGCCCGAGTTCGACGGCCGGCGGCAGGCTCTGGCCGCCAGTCATGGCGGATTCGACCGTGAGTTCGGCGACCGGCGCCGCCATCGGGCTGCCGGGCTTGCGCGGCGCGCCGGGCGCGTTGCGCGCCAGCGCCGTTTCCACCGCCTTCAGCAGCTTCTGCAGCGTGATCGGTTTTTCCAGAAACGAGTGGGCGCCGATCTTGGTGGCCTCGACGGCGGTTTCGATCGTCGCGTGGCCGCTCATCATGATCACCGGCATGCTGAGCAAGCCGGTCGTCGACCATTCCTTCAGCAGCGTGACGCCGTCGGTGTCCGGCATCCAGATGTCCAGCAGCACGAGGTCGGGCCGGATGCGCCCGCGTGCGGCCCGGGCCTGCGCGGCGTTCTCGGCCAGCTCGACGTTGTGGCCCTCGTCGTTCAGGATTTCCGAGAGCAGGTCCCGGATTCCGAGCTCGTCGTCGACCACTAGGATGTTTGCCATGATTCGTTTGCACGCCCCCGGCAAAGGGAGCACTGTTGTTACGCCGCCACTGCGAATGATAGCGACACTTGAGCCCCCGCCACCGACTCATCTACCACGCGGTTCTTCAGGTCGATCCGCGCCCCGTGTTCGTCTGCGATTTTCTTGACCACCGCAAGTCCCAGTCCCGTGCCCTTGGCTTTGGTGGTGACGTACGGTTCGAAGGCCCGTTTGAGGATGTGTTCGGGGAAGCCGGCGCCAGTGTCCTGCACGATCAGGCGCACCCTCTTCGCCGTGCCGTTCCACTGCGTGCGGACGGTGACCTCGCGCTTCGCGGACGCCTCGGTGGCGTCCTGCGCGTTCTGCAACAGGTTGTGGATCACCTGGCGCAGCTGCTGCGGGTCGCCCAGGATGCGGGGGCACTCGGCGTCCAGCTCCATCTGGATCGGAACCTGGCTGGCGGCGTCAACGCGCTCGCTGCCTTCGCGCTCGTACAGCTGCAGCACGTCGGTGACCAGCGCGTTCAAGTCCACCGGCTTGAGTTCGGCGGCCGGCAGCCTGGCGTAGTCCCGGAACTCGTTGACCAGCCGCTTCATCGCGTCGACCTGGTCGACGATCGTGCGCACCGACTTCGCCAGCAACGCCCGCTCGGGCCCGGCGACCTTGCTGGCCAGCTTCATTTCCAGCCGCTCGGCCGACAGCTGGATCGGCGTCAGCGGATTCTTGATTTCGTGCGCCAGCCGGCGTGCCACCTCGCCCCAAGCCTGGGCGCGCTGCGCCGACACGATCTCCGAGATGTCGTCGAACACCAGCAGCCGGGCTGCTTCGCCAGCCGAATTCGGCGGCATTTCGGCGCCGCGAGCGACCACGGTGATCGCGTTCTGGGGCGAGCCGGGCTGGGCCGCGTTGAGCTCGTACGACTGCTGCCAGTGATCGAGCCCATGCTGTTTGCGCTCGCCGAGGAAGTCGTCGAACTGTGACTGCACGCCGGCACCGAAGGCCTCGAGGCCTTCGACCTGCGCCAGCGGCTCGCCCTCGTGGGCTGCCATCGGCACCTTCAGGATCCGCGTCGCGCCGGGATTGGAGGTCAGGATCCGGCCTTGCGCATCGAGCACGATGACGCCCGCGGTGAGGTTGTCCAGGATGGTCTGCAGGTTGGCCCGCGCCGCGCTGACCTGCACCATGCTGCGGTCCACTGCGTCTCTGGCGTCGGCGAGCTGCTGCGTCATTTCGGCGAATGAGCGGGTCAGCCCTCCGAGTTCGTCCTTTCCCATCAAGACCGGTTTGGGGCTGAGGTCGCCGGCCGCCACTTCACGCACGCCGGCGGCCAGCAGCAGCAGTGGCTTGGCCAGCTGGTTGCCCAGCAGGATGGCAAGCAGGACGGCGCCGAAGATCGCCAGGAACAGGCTGAGCGTCAGGGTGCCGATGTACATGCGCCGCAGTCCCTGGCGACCGAGCGCCCGCTCCTGGTACTCGCGGTTTGCCGCCTGCACGGCGATGGCGTTGGCCACCAGCGTCGGTGGCAGAGTCTGGGTGACCTGCAGGAAGCGCGGCTCGGCCAGCAGGCCGACGCCGGAAGGATTGACGACGGCCATCGCCTTGATCCGGGCGTTCGACGTCGCCGCCAGCGTCGGCTCGTCCAGGCCCTCGATGATGGCGACCGAACGCTGGGAGCGGGTGTTGCGCAGCTGCTGCGGCGTCGGCCGGTCCGGGTTGAGCTGGAAGCGTGACTGGCCGGCACTGGCGATCAGCTGGCCGTTGCCGCTCCACAGAATGGCGTCATTGGCCGACAGCTGCTCGCGGATGCGTTCGAGCGTCAGGCCGGCCGAGGCGTCCGGCGTGTCGCCCAGTTGCGACGCGGCGGTCCGGGTCTTGTTGGCAAGGTCGTTGGCCAGCGTGTCCAGGGTCGCGCGCCCGAGACTGAGGCCGGCGTCGAGCGCGCCTTCCACCTTGACGTCGAACCAGCTCTCGATCTAACGCGACACGAACTGGTAGGACACCACGTAGATCAGCATGCCGGGGATGAAGCCCACCAGCGCGAAGATCGCCGCCAGCTTCACCAGCAGGCGGCTGCCGAACCGGCCGCGGCGCAGGCGCGAGGCCAGCCGCACCACGATCCAGCCGATGACCACCAGCAGCAGCCCGGCCACCAGCACATTGACGGCGAACAGCCGGCCGTAGTTGCGCTCGTACAGCTCGCGGTTGTTGGTGGCCTGGGTCAGCAGGAACAGCAGGACGATGCCGATCGCGACCATCACCGTCGCCCCGGCTGCGATCGCCCAGCGGAACGCGCGCGAGGTCTGCTGCGAGGGATGGATCAGGTTGGCGGGCGGCATGGCGAGGCGCTGCTAACGGGGGCCGTCCAGCGCCAGGCGCTGGTTCCGGTACACCGAAATATTCCACTCGGCCTGGCCGACGGCCCCGATCTGGAACGGCCGCGGCAGCTGCGAGACGTCGAGGCGAAAGCGGAAGTCCACGTTGTAGCGCTCGTCCGGGCTGACGTCGCCGGGCTCGGCGATCTTCCAGCGCGAAAACCGCTGCACCGCGGCCATGGCCTCGTCCTGGGTGTCGAAGCTCTGGCCCAGGGCGACGCCCGAGTTGCCGATGACCGTCGGCGAGATGGTGAGCCGCCAGCGCCGGGTCAGCGGCTGGTAGGACAGCCGCATGTGGCGCCGCACGTGGGCGGTCTCGCGGTCGTACCAATACCAGCGGTCGCGGTACAGCACCGCTTCCGACACGAAGAACATCGGGATGCCCTTGAGCAGCGCGTCCTCGATCACCTGGGGCAGGTCGAAGCGCACGGCAGCCGACAGCAGCACGCCATCCTCGGTGCGTTCCAGCTGAAACTGCGTGATCTCGGTGGCCGGAGCCTGCGCCAACACGGGCCAGGCCAGCGCCAGCAGCAGGCAGGCGGCCAGCCGCCGCACCATCCGCTCAAGCCGGTTGCGGAGCTTGCCCGAGCGTGGTGGATGATTTTTCGAGCAAGGCGTAGAAAAAGCCGTCGTGGTCACTCTCTGGATTGTCCGGGACGCCATTGCCCTTTGCCCCGCTTTGGGGCAGGAAATGGCCCGGCGCCGGCCGCAAAACGGCGTCTTTGTTGTGCGCAACAAACGTTTGGATCTGCGCCTCGCCTTCGGCGCGGAACACCGAGCAGGTGCAAAACAGCAGTCGCCCCCCGGGCGCCAGCAGCGGCCACAGCGCAGCCAGCAAACGAGCCTGCTGCGCTGCCAGCTGGGCGATGTCGGTTTCGCGCCGCAGCCAGCGTACGTCGGGATGGCGGCGGACGATACCCGACGCAGTGCAAGGCGCGTCCAGCAGGATCGCGTCGAACAGCACGCCGTCCCACCAGGTGGATGGCTGCGCAGCGTCGGCCGCGACGATCTCGGCTTGCAGGCCGATCCGTCTCAGGGTGTCGCCGATGCGCTCGCAGCGGGCCGGATCGACGTCCAGCGCGGTCACATGAACGGCGGCGATCTCCAGCAGATGCGCCGTCTTGCCGCCCGGCGCGGCGCAGGCGTCCAGCACCCGCAGCCCGGCGCCCCCGTCCCGCAGCCCGTCCAGCAGCAGCGGCGCAGCCAGTTGCGCGGCCGCGTCCTGCACCGAGAGCAACCCCTCGTCGAAGCCCGGAATCTGGTGCACGGGGCGCGCTCGATGCAGCATGACACCGTACCTGCCGACCGGTGACGCCGCCATGCCGGCCGCCTCCAGCGCCTGCAGGCAGGCTGCTCGCGGCTGCTTGCGCTCGAACACGCGCAGCGTCATCGGCGCCTGCGAGTTGTTGGCGCGCAGGATGTCCTCCCAGTGCTGCGGATGCTCGACCTTGAGCCGGTCGATCCACCAGCGCGGATGGTTCCAGCGCGCGACCGGGTCGCGGTCGGTGGCCGCGAGCAGCGCCTCCCGCTCACGCAGGAAGCGGCGCAGGCAGGCATTGATGAAGTTGGCCTGGCCGCGCGTCGCCGGGTCGCGCTTGGCCGCTTCCACCGTCTGGTCGACCAGGGTGAAGACCTCGTACGGCGCGTCGGACGGGTTCCAGGCCAAGGCCAGCGCCGTGCACAGCAGCGCATCGGCGGCTTCCGGCGGCGCCCGCCGGGCGAGCTGGTGGCGCAGGGCGTCGGCCCGGCCGAGGTTGCGCAGCGTCTGGAACGCCAGCGCCTGCGCCGCCGGCCGCAGGCCGGGGTCCAGGCGCAGTAGCGCCGGCGTGGTCGATTCGCCCTGGCGAACGGCGGCCAGAACGCTGGCGGCAGCCTGTAGCTGCCGCCAGAGGGGAACGGGAACGTTGGTCAACCGAGGGTGTCCGTCCAGATGTTACGGGCCCAACTCATGGCGTAGCTGCCTTCCTGCTGGCTGGGCGCGGGACTGAGCCCGCCGGAGCCCGGCACGGCCTTGAATGTTTTTTCGGCGGCAACGTATTCGTGCACGCTTGCCACGTGGATCACGCTGCGGTCGTCAACGAAGCTGTAGCAGGTGTTGGTAAGCATCGGCGCCGGGTTAGGCTCCCAGCCGGAGAGCCGCGCCACGATCGCCGCCGCCGCCACCTTCGCGTGGCCGTTGGCCATGTGGCCGCTCTTGGGCATGGCCGGCGCGACCTGGATGGCGTCCCCGATCACATGGACGTCAGGGGCCGCGGTGGCTTCGAAGGTCTGGTAGTTCACGCCGACCCAGTGGTTGGCGACCAGATTGGCCAGCCCCGACTGCACCGCGACGAGGCCGGCGCGCTGCTGCGGGATCACGTTGAGAACCCCCGCCTTCACATCCTCCTGGACCTCGAATTTCAGCGTTCCGCTGCGCGCGTCGACCTCGGTGAGCTTGTGCTGCGGCCGGTATTCCACCAGGCCCGGGTACTGCTCCGCCCACACCTTCTTGAACAGCGCGCCCTTGGAAGTCACGTCCGGATTTGCGTCGAGGATCAGCACCTTGCTGCGCGGCTTCGCGTTCTTGAAGTACCAGGCTACCTGGCAGGCCCGCTCGTAGGGGCCGGGCGGGCAGCGGTAAGGCGCCTCGGGGATGGAAATCGCGAAGACGCCCCCATCGGGCAGCGCTTCGAGCTGCCTGCGCAGGGCGACCGTCTCGGCCCCGGCTTTCCAGGCATGCAGCGCCCGGCCCGCCGCGTGCGCCTGCGCCAGCCCTTCCACCTGGTCCAGCTGCAGGTCCACGCCCGGCGACACGACCAGCTTGTCGTAGCCGATGCTGGCGCCGCTGGCGAGCCGAACGCTCTTGCGCGCCAGGTCGATGCCGGCTGCGGTGTCCTTCACCACCGTCACTCCGTGCGTGCTCGCAAGCTTGGTGTAGGGGGTCGTGATGTCGGCCAGTTGCCGGCTTCCGCCCAGCACCAGGTTGGAGAGCGGGCAGGAGACGAATGCGTCGCCCGGCTCCACCAGCACGACGTCGATGCGGTAGTCCGACAGCAGGCGCACGTAGCGGGCCGCAGTGGCGCCGCCAAAGCCACCGCCGATCACCACCACCCGGGCTCGCGCCGGGATCTGCGGCGTCGCGCAACCGCCCAGGCCGAGCAGGCCGAGCGCTGTGCCGGAAGCAAGCAGGGAACGTCTTTGCATGGCGGCTTTCCTCAGGGCTTCAAGGCGGAAAAGTAGCCGGCGAGCTGGTCGATCTGCGTCTCGCTGAAGCCCTTGCTCAACTGGCCCATCACAGTCGAAGGCCGGGTGCCGGCCTTGAAACCCCGCAGCTGCGTCGCCAGAGTCTCGCGCGGCTGGCCCGCCAGCGCGGCTACTCCGGCGTCGCCAACCACCCGTCCGTCCGTGCCATGGCAGGCCGCGCAGGTGGCCGCGAGGCTTCTTGTGTAGAGAGCGTCCTGCCCCTGCGCATGCACCGACGCCGCGAGCGGCAGCAGCAGCATGGCGGCTGTCCATCTGGTTTTCATGCCCGGTCCTTCCAGTTGCTTCGCACTATAGAACTGCCGCCGGCCGCGGGGGAAAAGAATCGCGGCGCCAATTCAGCTCCCGGCCCGGATGCCGCGCGCCGGCTTGAAGGCGAACAGTCCCGCCAGCAATAGCGCCGGGAACTGGCGGATCGCTCCGTTGTAGCGGATCACGGCATTGTTGAATCGCTCGGCGGCCGCGCGCGACTGGCTGGACAACTCCCGCCATTGCCGCTCCAGCTTCTCGGGGATCGAGGAGCCCGCGAGGTCGTTGGCTTCCTGCGAAACGCGGATCCACGCGTTGGTCAGCACGTCGCGCGCCTCCGACAATGTGGCCGCGGCGTCCGGATCGAGCGGACGCGGACGCATCGCCGCCAGCGAGATCGTGAGCTGGGTGGCTGCGGCGCGCAGCCCCGACCACAGCTCGGTCACTTCGTCGAGCAGGTCGCCCGGCTGGGTCAGGCCGGTGTGGATCATCGACGCGGGCAGGCTGGCGTGCACCAGCTCGGCCTGCCGCGTGAGTTCGAGCGCCAGCGCGGTGTAGGCGCTATTGGCGTCCGCGCGCAGCCGCACCAGCCGGTTGTAAGCCCCGACCGACCAGAACAGCAGCAGCGCGGCAATGCTCCACAGCATGAGCGAATTCGACATCCGCCCTATTGTCCACGACCAGAAAAAAGCGC
>JACMQP010000056.1 GCA_014376915.1 Ramlibacter sp. | reverse complement strand
GGCGGCGCGGACTTCCAGCTCGTCATCACCGACACGCTGGCCGAACTCGACGCGCGCTACTGCCTGGAAACCGACGCGGGCGAGCTGATCTACGTGCAGAACCGCGCCATTCGCTCCGGTCCGCCGGCGTTGATGGCGAAGCTGGTGCGCGGCGTGCCGGTCGATCCGTCGCAGATCTACTTTCGCTGCAATCCGAGCTTCGAGACCGTGGCTCCGTCGCTGCGCTGGATCACCGTGCGCATGTTCGTCGGCACCGGCGCGCGGCATCCGGACCAGGTGGTGATGCGGTTCTGGCAGCTGGCCTGACCCACGACGACAACGCGACAACGCGACAACAAACACTACCGAAGGAATGACACGATGGACTACCGCACCCTCGGGCGCTCGTCGCTGAAGGTTTCGCCGATCTGCCTGGGCGGCAACGTGTTCGGCTGGACCGCGGACGAGGCCACCTCGTTCTCAATTCTCGACGCCTGGCTGGACGCCGGCTTCAACTTCATCGACACCGCCGACGCGTATTCGCGCTGGGCGCCCGACCACACCGGCGGCGAGTCGGAAACCGTCATCGGCAAGTGGCTCAAGGCCAGCGGCAAGCGTGACCGGGTCATCCTCGCCACCAAGTGCGGCCTGAACAATGCTGAGGGCAAGCCCGATCTCAAGCCGGCAACCATCCGCCAGGCCGTCGAGGATTCGCTGCGCCGGCTGCAGACCGACCGCATCGACCTGTACCAGGCGCACCGCGACGACGAAACGACGCCGCTGGAGGAAACGCTGGAGGCCTTCGCCACGCTGGTCAAGGCGGGCAAGGTGCGCGTGCTCGGCGCCTCCAACTACAGCGCGCCGCGCCTGCGGCAGGCGCTGGAGGCCAGCCGCAAGCTAGGCCTGCCGCGCTACGAAAGCCTGCAGCCGCTCTACAACCTGTACGACCGCGCCGTGTTCGAGAGCGAACTGGAACCGTTGTGCCGCGAGCAGGGCATCGGCGTGGTCAGCTTCTACGCGCTGGCCGCCGGCTTCCTCACCGGAAAGTACCGCGAGCCGGCCGACGCCGGCAAGAGCCCGCGGGGCAGGAATTCGGTCGACAAGTACCTCAATGACCGCGGGCTGCGCATCCTGGCGGCGCTGGACACGGTGGCCGCCCGTACGCGCAGCAAGCCCGGCCAGGTGGCGGTTGCCTGGCTGCTGGCCCGGCCCGGCGTCACCTCGCCGATCGCCAGCGTCTCGTCGCTGGCCCAGCTGGCCGAGCTCGAAGCCACGTTGCGGATCAAGGTCTCGGCCGACGACATCCGGCTGCTGGACCAGGCCAGCGCGCAATAGCGCGCGCTCATGTGCGCTGGCGCAGCGCCTCGTACAGGCAGACGCCGCTGGCCACCGAGACGTTCAGGCTTTCGACTGCGCCGCGCATCGGGATGCTGGCCAGCACGTCGCAGGTCTTGCGGGTGAGCTGGCGCATGCCGGCGCCCTCGGCCCCCAGCACCAGGGCCACCGGACCCGTGAGGTCGGTCTGGTAGATGGTGCTGGGCGCATCGTCGCTGGTGCCGATGCACCAGATGCTGCGTTCCTTCAACTCGCCCATGGTGCGCGCCAGATTGGTCACCATGAAATACGGCACGGTCTCGGCCGCCCCGCTGGCGACCTTGGCCACGGTTGCATTGATACCGGCCGCGTGGTCCTTGGGCGCAATCACCGCTTGCGCGCCGGCGCCATCAGCCACCCGCAGGCAGGCGCCCAGGTTGTGCGGACCGGTGATGCCGTCGAGGACCAGCAGCAACGGCGGACCATCGACCGCGTCGAGCAGTTCGTCCAGGTTGCGCGCCAGCGACAGCTGGCTGGC
>JACMQP010000415.1 GCA_014376915.1 Ramlibacter sp. | reverse complement strand
GTCGAGGACAGTCCCATGATCAGGGACAACCTGATCGAGACGCTGCAGGAGCTCGCGCTGGTCGAACCGGTGGGCGTGGCGGAAACCGAGCAGGAAGGCAAGCGCTGGCTGGCCCAGAACGACGGCCACTGGGACCTGGCCATCGTCGACCTGTTCCTGCGCGAGGGCAGCGGGCTCAATATCCTGGAAGCCTGCCGCGACCGCAAGCCGCATCAGAAGATGGTCGTATTGAGCAACCACGCCACCAACGACGTTCGCTGGCGCTGTGCCCAGCTCGGCGCCGACGCCGTTTTCGACAAGTCCACCGAGATCGACGCGCTGCTCGCGTACTGCGTGACCGAGCGCGACAGGGTGGAGAACGGCTCGGAAGCCTCGGTCGGCTGAGAGCCCCGCTAGGGACCTTCCGCCAAAGGCAGTTGCCGCAGCCGGCTGGGCGCCAGGGCGCCGGCCGGATCCACGATCGGGTAGGCGATGGAGCAGATGTGCGAATTGATGCGCTTCATGTCGCTGATCAGGTCGATGTGCAGCGAGCTGGTCTCGATGCTCTGCACCGTGTTGTCGGTCAGCCGCATGAGGTGCGATGCGGCGTAGGCGCGCTCCAGGTTCCGGAAACGCGCCTTCTCTTCGAGCAGCTTTTGCGCGTCGCGCACATTGCCGTTGAGGAATACGCTCATGCCCAGGCGCAGGTTGTCAGTCAGCCGGGCATGCAGCTCGCAGATCTCCGCCATGCCGGCCTCGGAAAAGTTGCGGCCCGTGCGGATCTTCTTGTCTTCGATGTCGAGCACGATGCGCTCGATGATGTCGCCGACCTGCTCCATGTTGATCGTGAAGCTGATGATGTCGGTCCAGCGCCGGCTCTCTTCCTCGGACAGCGCCTCGCGCGAGATCTTGGTCAGGTAATACTTGATCGCCGAATAGAGCTCGTCGACCGAGTCGTCGAGCTTGCGTAATTCTTCGGCCAGCCGCAGGTCATTGTTCTTGATCACCGTGAGCATGCCGACCATCATGGTCTCGACCAGGTCGGCCTGGTGCAGCGCCTCGCGTGCGGCGCAGGAGATGGCCAGCGATGGCGTCGCCAGCGCGGACGGGTCCAGGTGGTGCGGCCGTCCCGCGACCAGCGGTTTCTGAGGCTTGGGCAACCAGCGCGCGACGACGCGCGCGACCGGCGCGGTGAGGCCGATGAAGATCAGCGCCACCATGATGTTGAAGCACAGGTGGAACAGCACGACGACCCGGGTGGCCTCGCCGAGATACGGTCGTGCGTACTGCAGCCAGACGCCGATCAGCGGCATCGCGATCAGCATGCCGAGGATTTTGAACACCAGGTTGCCCAGCGGCACTTGGCGCGCTTCGATCGGCGCCCGGCTGGTCGTCAGCACCGCCAGCAGGCCGCTGCCCAGGTTGGCGCCGAGAACCAGGCCCAGGGCGACGTCCAGCGGGATGACCCCGGTGGTTGCGAGCGTGGCCGTCAGCAGCACGATCGCCAGGCTCGAATACGACACCACCGACAGCAGGGCGCCGACGAAAATCTCCAGCAGCAGGTCGCTCGACAGCGACGACAGCAGCGTCTTGATGGCCGGCGCCTTGGTCAGCACGGTGGTCGCCTCGCTCACCAGCCGCAATGCCAGCAACATCAGTCCGAGGCCGATCAGGACCCGGCCGAAGCGGCCTGCCGGACTGGACTGGCGCGAAATGAACAGCACGACGCCGACGAAGATGAACAGCGGCGACAGCCAGGAGAGGTCGAACGAGAACACCACGGCCATCAGGCTGGTGCCGATGTCGGCGCCCAGCATCATCGCCAGCGCGAGTGGAAGCGCCACCAGGCCCTGGCCGACGAACGCGGAAACGATCAGCGCGGTGGCAGTGCTGGACTGCACCAGGGCGGTGACGCCGATGCCGGAGAGGGCGGCGGTGTAACGGTTGCTCAGGCTGTGGGCCAGTACCCGGCGGAGGTCGGCGCCGAACACCCGCAGGATGCCGGTTCGAACCAGTTGGGTGCCCCAGACAAGCAGCGCGATGGCCGCCAGAAGATTCAACAGATGCTTCATTGCTCAAACTTCACTATACGCCTGACGCAATGCAGAACGATTGGGGCCAGCCCTCACTTCGCGCGCCGCACCCGCAGCAATTCGTCCAGGATCAGGCAGGCGGCGCCGACGGTGATGGCGCTGTCGGCCACGTTGAACGCGGGGAAGTACCAGCCGCGCCAGTGGAACTGCAGGAAATCCACCACATAACCGTGCAGCAGCCGGTCGACCACGTTGCCGATGGCGCCGCCCAGGATGCAGGCCAGCGAAAAGCTGAACAGCTTCTGGCCGGCGTGCGAGCGCAGCAGCAAGACGATGAACACGGTCGCCCCGACGCCGATCGCAGTGAACAGCCAGCGCTGCCAGCCCGAGGCCGCCGCCAGGAACGAGAAGGCAGCGCCGGTGTTGTGGGCCCGCACGAGATTGAAGAAGCCCGTGATCGTGGTGGAGTCACCCAACCGGTAGGCGCCCAGGATCAGGACCTTGGTGAACTGGTCGGCGATCAGGATGATCAGGGCCAGACCCAGCCACGGCAGCATGCTGCCCGATGCAGACGACGGGCGGGCCATCAGGCGAATGCCCGCGCTTCGCCGGCGCCGAACAGGTTGCTCACGCAGCGGCCGCACAACGCCGGATGCGTTTCGTCGGCGCCGACGTCGGCGCGCCAGTGCCAGCAGCGCTCGCACTTGGTGTCGTCCGATGGCGTGACCTTTACCGCCAGCACGTCGCCCGCCACCACCCGCATCGCGGACGTGATGAACACGAACTTCAGGTCGTCACCCAGGCTGGCCAGCGCGGACCACAACTCGCCGTGGCTCGCCATCGGCACCGTCAGTTCGACGTTGGCCTGCAGCGACGAGCCGACCTTGCCTTCGGCACGCAGCGTCTCGATCTCCTTGTTGACCAGTTCGCGTGCGACCCGGATGCGGGTCCATTTTTCCATCAGCTGCGCATCGGGCGCGCCGATCTCGGCGTAGGTTTCGAAGAAGATCGAATCCGGGCCGCCGAAAATTTTCCACGCCTCTTCAGCGGTGAAGCTCAGGAACGGCGCCATCCAGCGCAGCATGGCGTGGGTGATGTTCCAGAGCGCGGTCTGCGCGCTCCGGCGGGCCAGCGACTTGGGCGCCGCGGTGTACAGGCGGTCCTTCAGCACGTCAAGGTAGAAGGCGCCAAGGTCTTCGGAGCAGTAGACCTGCAGCTTGGCGACCACCGGGTGGAACTCGTACACCTCGTAATGCGCCAGCACTTCGGCCTGGAACTGGGCTGCCCGCGACAAAGCGTAGCGGTCGATCTCCAGCATGTCGCCCACAGCGACCGCGTCTTTTGCCGGATCGAAGTCGCTCACGTTGGCCAGCAGAAAGCGCAGCGTGTTGCGGATGCGGCGGTAGGAATCGACCACCCGCGCCAGGATCTTGTCGTCGCCGGCGATGTCGCCCGAATAGTCCGACGCGGCGACCCAGAGCCGGATGATTTCGGCACCGAGTTTCTGGGTCGTCACCTGTGGGTCGACGCCGTTGCCCTGCGACTTGCTCATCTTGTGGCCCCGCGCGTCGACGGTGAAGCCGTGCGTCAGCAGGCCGCGGTAAGGCGCGCGGCCGTACATCGCGCAGGCCGTCAAAAGCGACGAATGGAACCAGCCACGGTGCTGGTCGTGGCCTTCCAGGTACAGGTCGGCCTCGGGTCCGTTTTCGTGGCCCGAACCGGGGTGCGAAACCTTCAGCACCGTGGTGTGGGTGGTGCCGGAGTCGAACCACACCTCCAGAATGTCGGTGCTCTTGGTGTAGTTCGGTGCGTCGGCCGCAGCGCCCACCTTCGAAAAGACTTCTTCGGTCGTGACCTTGCTCCACGCCTCGATGCCACCTTGTTCGACCATGTCGGCGGCCAGGTCCAGGATCTCCATGGTGCGCGGATGCAACTCTCCCGAATCCTGGTGCAGGAAGAAAGGCAGGGGAACTCCCCAGCTGCGCTGCCGGCTGATGCACCAGTCGGGGCGGCCGGCGATCATGTCGCGCAACCGCACCCTGCCGTTCTCGGGATAGAAGTTGGTCTGCTCGATCGCGGCCAGCGCCATCTGGCGCAACGTGGCCGGCGCCTTGTCCCTGGTGAAGACGCCTTCGCCCTCGTCCATGCGGATGAACCACTGGGCAGCAGCGCGGTAGATCACCGGCGTCTTGTGGCGCCAGCAATGCGGATAGCTGTGGTTGATGGTCTCGGTCGCGAACAGGCGGCCGGCGTCGCGGATCGCCTCGACGATGATCGGCGCCGCCTTCCAGATGTTGAGCCCGCCGAACAGGGGCAGCTCCGGCGCGTTGGACCCATTGCCCTGCACCGGATTGAGGATGTCGTCGTAGGCCATGCCATGGGCGACGCAGGAATTGAAGTCATTCACGCCATAGGCCGGCGACGAGTGGACGATGCCGGTGCCGTCTTGCGCCGTCGCATAGTCGGCCAGGTAAACGGGCGACAGGCGGCGGTAGCCGGGATCGACGTCGTACAGCGGATGGCGGAAGTTCAGGTTCGCCAGCTGCTCGCCCTTCACCGTGGCCAGCACCGTGCCGGACAGGCGATAGCGCTCCATGCAGCTTTCCACCAGCACCGACGCCAGCACCAGCAGTCCGCGCTCGGTCTCCACCAGCGAGTAATCCAGCTCCGGGTTCAGGTTCAGCGCCTGGTTCGCCGGGATGGTCCAGGCAGTGGTCGTCCAGATGACGATGAAGATATCGCTCCGTTCCCCACCGGGGGAGGGCTGGGGCGGGGGAAGCCCGAAAGCTTTCAGCACCGCCGCCTTGTCATCGGCCTCGAAGCCCACGTCGAGCGTCTGCGACTTCTTGTCGGCGTATTCGATCTCGAACTCGGCCAGCGAGGAGCCGCAGTCGAAACACCAGTAAACCGGCTTCAGTCCGCGGTAAACGAAGCC
>JACMQP010000414.1 GCA_014376915.1 Ramlibacter sp. | reverse complement strand
CTCGGCCTCGCTGCAGCGCGGCAGCCCCGGGGTGCTGCACGGCAACCGCACGTACATCCTGCAGGACGACAACGGCCAGATCACGGAAACGCACAGCATCAGCGCCGGCCTCGACTATCCCGGCGTGGGCCCCGAGCACGCTTGGCTGAAGGACATCGGCCGCGCCGAATATGTCGGCATCACCGACGTCGAAGCGCTGGAGGCGTTTCACTATTTGTGCCGGACCGAGGGCATCATCCCGGCGCTGGAACCAAGCCATGCAGTGGCCTATGCGATGAAGCTGGCGAAGACGATGAAGCCCGACCAGTCGATCCTGGTCAACCTCTCCGGCCGCGGCGACAAGGACCTGGGCACCGTGGCCGACCTGGCAGGCGCGGATTTCTACGATCGGCCGTCGATGCGCGGCCTGAAAGTGAAAGGCGGCAAGCAATGAGCCGCATCGCAACCAGATTCACCGAACTGAAATCAGCCCGCCGCAAGGCCCTCGTGCCCTACGTCACGGCCGGCTTTCCGTTTGCCGACACCACCACCGAGTTGATGCACGCGATGGTCGCTGCCGGCGCCGACATCATCGAACTCGGCGTGCCTTTCTCCGACCCGATGGCCGACGGCCCGGTGATTCAGAAAGCGGGCGAGAAGGCGCTGGCCTTGGGCATCGGCATGACCCAGGTCCTGGCCATGGTGCAGACCTTCCGCGAGAAGGACACCGCCACGCCGGTGGTTCTCATGGGCTACGCAAATCCGGTGGAATGCTACGACCTCAGGCACGGCAGCGGCGGCTTCGCCCGCGATGCCCCCGCCGCCGGCGTCGACGGCGTGCTGATCGTCGATTACCCGCCGGAGGAATGCGAGGACTTCGCCGCGAAGCTGCGTGCCAGCGGCATGGATCTGATCTTCCTGCTGGCACCCACCAGCACCGACCAGCGCATGCAGCAGGTCGCCAGGGTCGCCAGCGGCTACGTCTATTACGTCTCGCTCAAGGGCGTGACCGGCGCCGGCAACCTCGACATTGACGCGGTGGAGGAGATGCTGCCGCGGATCCGCCAGCACGTGAAAGTGCCGGTCGGTGTCGGCTTCGGCATCCGCGACGCCGCCACCGCGAAGGCCATCGGCAACAGCGCCGATGCCGTGATCATCGGCACCAGACTGATCCAGCTTCTGGACGGCCAGCCGCGCGATCAAGGCATCGCCGCCGTGGCAGAGTTCCTGCGCGAGATCCGTTCCGCGCTCGACGCATAATCGTTGTCCCCCACCGAAGGAGACCGCATGAGCTGGCTCGAAAAACTCCTGCCCCCGAAAATCCAGCAGACCGATCCGGCCGATCGCCGCAGCGTACCCGAGGGTTTGTGGATCAAGTGCCCGAGCTGCGAGACCGTGCTGTACAAGACCGACCTGGAACAGAACCAGAACGTCTGCCCCACCTGCAGCCATCACCACCGGATCGGGGCCCGAGCCCGCCTGAACGGCTTCCTCGATGCCGAAGGCCGCTACGAGATCGGCCAGGAAGTGCTGCCGGTCGACGCGCTCAAGTTCAAGGACAGCCGCCGGTATCCCGAGCGGTTGAAGGAAGCGCTGGAAAACACCGGCGAAACCGACGCGCTGGTGGTAATGGGCGGGGCGGTGCACAGCATCAGCCTGGTCGCCGCGGCCTTCGAATTCGACTTCATGGGCGGCAGCATGGGCAGCGTGGTCGGCGAACGCTTCGTGCGCGGTGTCGAATCCGCGATCGAACAAAAGGTGCCCTTCCTGTGTTTCACGGCCACTGGCGGCGCAAGGATGCAGGAAGGCCTGCTGTCGCTGATGCAGATGGCCAAGACCAACGCGGCCCTGACCCGGCTCGCCAAGAAGGGCCTGCCCTACGTCAGCGTGCTCACCGACCCGACGATGGGCGGCGTCAGCGCCGGTTTCGCCTTCGTGGGGGACATTGTGATCGCCGAGCCCAAGGCGCTGATCGGCTTTGCCGGCCCGCGCGTGATCGAATCGACCGTGCGCGTCACCCTGCCGGAAGGTTTCCAGCGCGCTGAATTCCTGCAAACCAAGGGCGCGATCGACTTCATCTGCGACCGGCGCCAGTTGCGCAAGACGGTGTCCCACGCGCTGGCGATGCTGCAGCGGCAGCCGGCGGACGCCGTTGAATGAGATGGCTTAGCGCAACACTGCGGCCTGGAGGTAGCCGAGCACGATCGCGGCCACCTGCAACAGCACCAGCAGTGCCAGCGGCGACAGGTCGATGCCGCCAACCAGCGGGATGTGGCGGCGGAACGGCCGCAGCAATGGCGCGCACAGCCGGTCGATCACGTCCACCAGCGGCGAGTTCGACTGCACCCACGACAGGATTGCGTAGACGACCACGAGCCCGGTGAGGCCTGAGATCACGAGCCGCGCCAGCCCGAACAGCGCCAGCAGCGGCAACACGGCCAGTACCGTGACGCGCTCCAGAATCAGCCAGAGCAAGACGAACTGCGCCAGCTCGATCAGGAAGGCCCCCACCAGGCTGGCGATGTCGACACGCCCGCGCGGCGGGATGACCTTGCGCAGCGGCAGCACCAGCCAGTCGGTGAGGGCGAACACGAACCGGCCCACCGGATTGCCGACCGGCACCCGCTGGTACTGCATGTACATCCGCAACAGGCAGGCGCCGCCGAACAGGCCGGCGACGATGTCGAGCAGAAATGAGGTGATTTGGAAGAGCATGAGCCGGGTGTGTTTGGTCGTGGGATGATAACGGGCAGAAATGGGAATCCGCTTGTCTTCTGCACTCACACTTTCTTCGCTTCCGCTATTCCCGCTGGGAACCGCCCTGTTCCCGGCCGGCGTGCTGCAACTGCGCATTTTCGAGGTGCGTTATCTGGACATGATCGGCAAGTGCCAAAAGGCCGGCGCCCCGTTCGGCGTGGTCTCGCTGACCGAAGGCAGCGAAGTCCGCGTGCCTGGGGGCAAGGAGGCTTTCGCCAAGGTCGGCACGATCGCCACCATCACCGACTTCGAAACGCCTCAACCCGGACTGATGGTGATCCGCGCCCGCGGCGAGCAGCGGTTTCGCATCACCGCCAGCGAGCAATTGCGGCATGGGCTGTGGGTGGCAGACGTCCAGCGGCTGGCCGCGGACCTCGCCGTCCCGGTTCCCGACGACCTGAAGCCTACCGCCGACGCACTCGGCCGGCTGATCCAGTCGCTGCAGCAAAAGGCCGGCATTGGCGCCCAGATGCCGCTCGACGGCCCTTTTCGGCTGGACGACTGTGGGTGGGTCGCCAACCGCTGGTGCGAACTGTTGCCGCTGTCGGTGCAGCTCAAGCAGCGGTTGATGGAACTGGACAACCCGCTGGTGCGACTGGAACTGGTGAACGACGTGCTGGCCCGTACCGGCATTTCCAGCTGAGGCCCCGCTTAACAGCCGGTCAGCGGGTCGAGGTGTATTCGGGAACGAGAGCACGCAGCCAGGCGCGCAGTTCCGTGGCAGTTGGTGCCGCTCCGGCTTGCGCGACCCAGGCCAGTAGCGCATCGATCTCGGGCAGCGGCCCGAAGGTCTTGGCCACCCGGAGTTTCGGATGTCGCGTCGGCACGCTGGTCTCGTCATCGGCCAGCAATTCCTCGTACAGCTTCTCGCCGGGTCGCAAGCCGGTGAAAGTGATCGGGATTTCCTGCTCCGTCATGCCGGACAGCCGGATCAGCATCCGGGCGAGTTCGACGATCTTGACCGGCTCGCCCATGTCGAGGACAAAGATCTGGCCCGACTCGCCCATCAGTCCGGCCTGCAGCACCAGTTGCGCCGCCTCGGGGATGGTCATGAAGTACCGCACGATCTGCGGGTGCGTCACCGTCACCGGGCCGCCGCGCGCGATTTGCTTGGTGAACAGCGGCACCACCGACCCGCTGGAGCCCAGCACGTTGCCGAAACGCACGGAGACGTACTGGGTCTGCGGATGCAGCGCCGCCACGCCCTGCACGACCTGCTCCGCCAGACGCTTGCTGGCGCCCATCACGTTGGTCGGATTCACCGCCTTGTCGGTGGACACCAGCACGAAGCGCCGGGCGCCGCACTCTCCGGCGACCCGCGCCATGTTCAGCGTCCCGAGCACGTTGGTCTGCACCGCCTCGATCTCGTTGAGCTCCTCCATCAGCGGCACGTGCTTGTAGGCCGCCGCATGGAACACCACGGCCGGCGACTGCGCCTGCACGATGGCGCGCAGGCGCTCCAGTTCGCGAACGTTGGCGGTGTAGTAAACGCCCTGCATCTGCGGATGGGCCTCGCGCAAGTGCTGTTCGAGCTGGTAGATCGCAAATTCGGACACGTCGACACAGACCAGCCGGGCCACGCCGAAACGCGCGATCTGGCGGCATAGCTCGGAGCCGATCGAGCCGCCGGCGCCGGTCACCAGCACCGTCTTGCCGGAGAACAGTTCGGACAAGCCGGCCACATCGAGCTGGACCGCCGCGCGCCCCAACAGGTCTTCCAGTTCGATCCGGCGTGGCCCGGTGCTCTCGGTCCTGAGCCATTCGTCCGGGCGCGGCATGGTGAGCAGGGACATCCCGACTTCGCTGGCAAGCACAAGAGCCTGCCGGCGCGCATCGGAGCCGGGGACGGCCACCACAACCGCCGTCTTGATCGACGTCTTGCGCACAGCCGCACCCAGGTCCTTGAGCGCGCAAAGCACCGGCAAGCCCTGCAACGAGCGGCCGACTTCGG
>JACMQP010000413.1 GCA_014376915.1 Ramlibacter sp. | reverse complement strand
CTGGGCTGCAACAGGCGGCTGATGACGTCGCCCAGGTCGCCGGCCGGGTAGGGAACGATGATCCGGATCGGTTTGGTGAAGGTTTGCGCCAGGGCGCCTGCGCCCAGCGAACACAACAGCGCCGCGACGGCGGCAACTCTGACCAGCTTGAACATCGCAAGTCTCCTAGGACAACGGGGGGCCAGGACGGGAACTCAACGCACGGGATTGTCAGTCAAGTCACTTGAATATTAAGTTGCCGCCATGCCGCTGTCAACGCGCAGACCGGCTCGCCGTCAGCGGCGTTTGCGTGCGCCGGACTGCGGTGCAGCCGGCGCACGGTGGCTGCGGCTGGGGGTGCTGGCCCACAGCACCCGGGCAACGCTGCGCCCCGGATTGCGGTAGCCGTGCGGCGCCTCCGAGCGGAAGGTGAACGAGTCGCCAGCGCGCAACGTGAAGACTTCGTGCCCCACGGTCAATTCGAAGACGCCTTCGATCACATAACCGACTTCCTCGCCCTCGTGCGACAGCTCGCCGCGGCTGCCGGCGCCCGGCGCCAGCGTGTGCAGGTTGCTCTCCAGCAGATGGTCGCCCAGCGGCGGCACCAGACGCTCCACCGACGAGCCTGGGCCATGCAAGGACAGCACCGGCCGCGACCCGGCGCGTGCCACAACCTGCTGCAGATCGGCCGGCGAAAACAGGGCCGCCACGCTGACGTCGAGGCAACTCGCGATCTTGCCGAGCACGCCGAGCGAGGGGCTGATCCGGTTGTTCTCGATTTTGGACAGCAGACTCTCGGAACAGCCGATCCGCTCCGCCATCTCGCGCAGCTTCAGGCCCTTGAGCTTGCGCGTGCTGCGGATGCTGCCGCCGACCGCGACCCCCTCCTGCGCCGGTGCGCGGGATGCGGCTGCGGGCAGGGTCTGGCGGGCGGATGGCCGGGACGGGGTGGATTTCATGACTTGCGGTGGATTATCCGGCGGCAGGCGATGGCTCCCGCGCTCCGCAGTCCGCAGTCCGCAGTCCGGGGACGAACTCACGGCGCGGTCGGGGCCCCCGGCAGCGCATCGAGTCGCTGCAGGCTGGAGTCGACGATCAGCCACGCCTGCAGCCCAAAGCCGGCCAGCGCCAGCCAGAGGCAGGCCGCCTCACCCCACTGCGCCCCCACGATGCCGCCTAAAGCGGCGCCGATCGGGCGCGAGCCAGCATTCACGGCCAGGAACACCGACGAGACGCGGCCCAGCATCGCTTCGGGGGTGAGGCTCTGGCGCAAAGTGGTGGACGTGATGGTCCAGATGATCGGCCCGACGCCGAACAGGAAGAACGACGTTGCCGCCAGTACTCCGGTCGGCAGGAACAGGGTCGCCACCATCGTCGCGGCCGCCAGCACCGAGACCACCGGCCCGAGCTGGATGGCACGCCCGAAGCGCATGGCGCCAACCAGGCGCGACGCCAGCAGTGCGCCCACCACCATCCCGGCACCGTAGGCACCGAGGGTGACGCCGACCATTTGCGCGCTCAGGCCCAGCACGCGGACTGCGTAGGGAACGTAGGCCGCCTGCAGCACGAACCACGAGATGTTCCAGACCACCCCGGTCATCAGCATCGGTTGCAGGAACGGCTGTCGCCAGACGAACTGGGCGCCGTCCCTGATCTCCAGCACGGGGTGGCGCGGGGGCGCGGCCGGACGTCCCGGTTCGTGCAGCCGCCACAGCAGGGCGACAGCCGCGAGCGAGAGCACTGCCGCGAGAACGAAAGCGGAAGGCGCGCCGGCCCAGGCCACCAGCGCCCCGGCCAGTGCCGGCCCGCCGGCGAAGGCGGCGCTGCGCGCCAGCTCGAGACGGCCATTGGCGCGGCCCAGCAGCTCGCGCGGCACCAGTGCAGGGACCAGCGCCGGCGCTGCCACGCTGAAGCCCACCGTGCCGACGGCGCCGATGAATCCCAGCACCGCAAGCCAGGTGATCGACAAGCCTCCAGCCAGGACCATGCCCAGCAGCCCCAGCAGCGAGAGCGCCCGCAACACCTCGGCCGCCACCATCAGGCGACGCCGCGAGACCCGGTCGGCCAGCAGCCCCAACGGGATCGACAGCAGCAGGAACGGCAGCGTCTGCACCGCCGCCAGCGTGCCGATCTCGCCCGGGCCCGCGCCCAGCGCGAGCACTGCCACCAGCGGCACAGCCGCCAGACTCAGCTGCTCGGCCGACTGGGCGGCGAGGTTGGAGCCGGCAAGCGCGGTGAAGGAGCGAGGCAATGGGGTGCTGGGCATCTGGATCGAGTCTCGCTGAAAACGGGGATGGCGCTGGCCGTTTGCGGACACGCGATTGCCGAGCATCATGCGGAAGTCCGACCGAACAGACGCTTGCCCGTCTCACCGTCCGCGTGGAGCAGAACGCTCACGTCGAGGCGATCCGGGAGTTCTATGCGCAGAACGCCCCGATGCAGCAGAACACCGAGCCGCCGCGTGTCGGTCGCGACGCGCTGGTGGCGCATCAAGCCAGGGCGCTGGCCCGCGCGCAGACTCCTAGTGGGTGCGTACGGTCACCCGCAGGAACGTAGCCGCGACCGAGGTCCTTTCCGCAGTGGGGCTCTTGTTCTGGCTGGCGAAGAGGGCTTCGAGTTGCTGACGCAGCTGGTCGCCCTTGCCGCTCTTTTCCGCCGCCTCGTACGCGTTCATGGCCGGGCCGTAGTACCGCAAAAACTCATCGAGAACCACGGAGGGCGAGCCCGCAAAGTGGAAGGTGAACGTGTCGTTTTCGCAGGTGATGTCTTCCT
>JACMQP010000412.1 GCA_014376915.1 Ramlibacter sp. | reverse complement strand
GAAGAAGTGTTCATGAACCAGATGACCACCGGCGCCTCCAACGATTTCGAACGTGCCACCACTCTGGCTCGCGACATGGTGATGCGTTACGGCATGACCGACGCCCTCGGCCCGATGGTCTACGCCGAAAACGAGGGCGAGGTGTTCCTGGGCCGATCGGTGACCAAGACCACCAACATGAGCGAGCAGACCATGCAGAAGGTCGACGCCGAGGTCCGCCGCATCATCGATCAGCAGTACTCACTGGCCCGTAAGCTGATCGAGGACAACAAGGACAAGATGCACGCCATGGCCAAGGCCCTGCTGGAATGGGAAACCATCGACAGCGAGCAACTGGACGACATCATGGCCGGCAAGGAGCCGCGCCCGCCCAAGGACTGGACGCCGCGCACGCCTCCGTCTGGCACTGGCGGCGGTGCCGGCGGTGCTCCCGTGACACCAGAGCCGGCGCCCAGCGCGGCCTGAGCGGGCTTGGACGCCAATCAAAAAAAGGGCCTCACGGCCCTTTTTTCATGCCCTACAGCAGCGTCGCCAGCATGGCGAACACCGCTAGCGCCATCAAGGCGGTGCTGGCCCATCCCGCCCAGCGCAGCCGGCGACTGACCATGAAGTCGCCCATCACGGCGCGGCTGCCGGCCATCAGCATCATCACGGCCATGATCGGCACCGCGATGACGCCGTTGATCACCGCGCTCCAGAACAAGGCCTTGATCGGGTCGATGGCCGTGAATCCCAGCGCCATGCCGATCACGGTCGACAGGGCGATGATCGAATAAAAGCCCTTGGCGCGGCTGGGCGGCAGCTCCAGCCCGCGTTGCCAGTTGAAAGCGCCGGCCATGGCGTAGGCTGCGGAGCCGGCCAGGACCGGAACGGCCAGGAAGCCGGTGCCGATGATGCCGAGGCTGAACAGGGCGAAGGCCATTTCGCCGGCGACCGGTTTGAGTGCCGACGCGGCCTGCGCCGAGGTCTGGATGTCGGTGACGCCGCTTCCGTGCAGCGTGAGCGCGGTGGTCAGGATGATGAAGAACGCCACGACGTTGGAGAACGCCATTCCGATGGTGGTGTCCACCCTGATGCGCCGAAAATTGGCGCGCGCCTGGTTCGGCGCCTCGATGAGCGGCCGGGCGCCGGGCGTGGCCTGCTGCTCCTCCACCTCCTGAGACGCCTGCCAGAAAAACAGGTAGGGGCTGATGGTGGTGCCGAACACGGCCACCATGGTGGTGATGTACTGCGCGTTCCAGGCGATGTGGGGCCAGACCGTGGCGGTGAGCACCTGGATCCAGGGGATATGGACGGTGAAGACCACGCCGACGTAGGCCAGCAGCGCCAGAGTGAGCCATTTCAGCCAGGGCACGTAGCGGGTATACGGTACGAACATCTGCAGTAACAGCGACACTGTGCCGAACAGCAGGGTGTAGACATGCGCCCGACCACCCAGCAGCAGGCGGGCCGCTTCGCCCATTGCGGACACGTCGGCGGCGATGTTGATGGTGTTGGCCACCACCAGCAGCAGCACCACGCCATAGAGCAGCCAGGCCGGATAGTGCTGGCGGATGTTGCCGGCCAGGCCATGGCCGGTGACGCGGCCGATCCTGGCGCTGACGACCTGGATCGCGACCATTAGCGGAAAGGTCAGGAGCACCGTCCACAGCATCGTGAAGCCGAACTGGGCGCCGGCCTGCGAATAGGTGGCGATGCCGCTGGGATCGTCGTCGGCCGCACCTGTGATCAGGCCGGGGCCGAGTTTGCGGACCCAGGAGTTTTCCGGCCCGGCGTCGGCGGGTGCTTGCGGTTCCATCGACCGGATTGAACCATGCCGTTCCTGACCGCCACCCCGCAGACGCTGTCGTTGCAGCAAAATCGCTGCCATGCTTTGGCAAACGACACGATTTTCGATTCTTCTGGACCGGCCCCGGATCATGGGCATCGTCAACGTCACGCCGGACTCGTTTTCCGACGGCGGCCGCTACGCCGGCACCCGGGCCGCACTGGCCCGTTGCGAGCAACTGGTGGCCGAAGGCGCGGACATCCTGGACATCGGCGGCGAGTCGAGCCGGCCCGGGTCGCCGGCCGTGTCGCTGGACGAGGAGCTGGCGCGCGTGCTGCCGGTGCTGAGCGAAGCAGTCAGGCTCGGCGTGCCGGTCTCCGTGGACACGTACAAGCCGGAGACGATGCGCGCGGTACTGGCGGCGGGCGCGGACATCGTCAACGACGTTTGGGCGTTGCGGCAACCTGGCGCGCGCGAAGTTGTCGCCGGCCATCCGAACTGCGGCGTCTGCCTGATGCACATGCATGGCAAGCCGCAGACCATGCAGCGGTCGCCGATGGAAGGCGACCCCGTGCCACAGGTGCTCGCCTTCCTGGAGCGGGAAACGCAGGCGCTGCTGGCGCTCGGCGTGGACCGGGGACGGATCGCCTGGGACGCGGGCATCGGCTTCGGCAAGACCGTTGCGCAGAACTTCGTCTTGCTGGCGCGGCAGGCAGAATTGCTGGGTGCCGGCTATCCGCTGCTGGCGGCCTGGTCGCGCAAGTCCTCGCTGGGGACAGTCACCGGCCTGCCGGTGCAGGAGCGGCTTGCGCCGAGCCTCGCAGCGGCGCTGCTGGCGGTGGAACGCGGCGCGCGCATCGTGCGGGTCCACGACGTGAAGGAAACAGCGGCGGCCCTGAAAGTCTGGGCCGCTACAATTTTTTCGGCTGACAAGCCAGGAAGCGGCAGCACCCCATGAGCAGAACCTATTTCGGCACCGACGGCATTCGCGGCACTGTCGGCCAGCCGCCCATCACACCCGACTTCGTGCTCAAGCTCGCGCACGCCGTCGGGCGGGTGTTGAAGAAAACCATCGACCGGCCCACCGTGCTGATCGGCAAGGACACGCGCATCTCCGGCTACATGCTGGAAAGCGCGCTCGAATCCGGCTTTAACTCCGCCGGCGTCGACGTGGTGCTGCTCGGACCGCTGCCGACGCCCGGTGTCGCCTATCTGACGCGGGCCCAGCGGGCCGACCTCGGCGTCGTGATCAGCGCCAGCCACAACCCGTTTGCCGACAACGGCATCAAGTTCTTCAGCGCCCAGGGCACCAAGCTGTCCGACGACTGGGAGCGCGAAGTCGAGGCGGAAGTGGCGAAGCCGCCGGTCTGGGCCGATTCGGCCAACCTGGGCAAGACCCGCCGACTGGACGACGCCGCCGGCCGCTACATCGAGTTCTGCAAAAGCACCTTCGCCAACAACCTGACGCTCAAGGGCATCAGCATGGTGATCGACGCGGCCCACGGCGCCGCGTACCACATCGCGCCCAAGGTATTCCACGAGCTGGGCGCCGAGATCGCCTGCATCGGCTGCTCGCCCGACGGCCTGAACATCAACGATCACATCGGCGCCACCCATCCGCAGGCGCTGGTGGACACGGTGAAGATGCACATGGCCGATTTCGGCGTGGCGCTGGACGGTGACGCCGACCGGCTGCAGATCGTCGACGCGGCTGGGCGCCTGTACAACGGCGACGAACTGCTGTACCTCATGGTGTGCGAGCGGCTGGACCGCGGCGAAAAGGTGCCGGGCGCCGTCGGCACGCTGATGACAAACATGGCGGTGGAACTGGCGCTGCGCGAGCGCGGCGTGGAATTCGTGCGCACCAAGGTCGGCGACCGCTACGTGCTGGAGGAACTGGAGAAGCGCGGCTGGCTGCTGGGCGGCGAAGGCTCGGGCCACCTGCTGGCGCTGGACAAGCACACCACCGGCGACGGCCTGATCAGCGCACTGCAGGTGTTGCAGGCCACAGTGCGCAGCGGCAAGACGCTGGCGCAGCTGCTCAAGAACGTGACGCTGTTCCCGCAGACCCTGATCAACGTCAAGCTCACCCCCGGCCAGGACCTGAAGAAGAACACCCGGCTGGCCAGCGAGAGCGAGCGTGTCGAGGCCGAACTGGCCGGCTCCGGCCGGATCCTGATTCGTCCCAGCGGCACCGAGCCGGTGGTGCGGGTGATGGTCGAGGCCCGCGACGCCAAGCAGGCGCGCAGCAGCGCGGAGCGCCTTGCCGAGGCGGTGAGGGCAGGTTGACGGCTCCGTACGATGCAGCGCCCGGCGTGCTGG
>JACMQP010000411.1 GCA_014376915.1 Ramlibacter sp. | reverse complement strand
GCGCTCATGATGCCGTCGCCGAACTCCTCGTGGATCAGCTCCTTGATCGTCGTGCCGTAGACGCTGACGATCTCGTACCAGCGGTAGATCAGCGGGTCGGTTGGAACTGCGCTGGCGAGCGACCCCTTGTACGGCACCACCTGCAGCCACTTCCGCTCCTCCTCATCGAGGCCGAAGATGTCGGCCAGCACCGCGGCCTGTTCGGCATCGAGCGTCATCTGCCCCAGGCAGGCAGCCGTCGTCCATTCCCTGGACTGGCCGACGCGATTGGCGACGTCGGCCCACTGGATGCCGCGGGGCACCTTGGCGGAAATGATCTTTTCGGTGACGTCGTTGCGATTCATGTCGAGCTCCGGACAGGTTGGGATGTCCGGGACACGCAACGCCCGTGCCAGCCGCGGCAGGGATCGCGCAAAAAAAAGGCGGCAACCGCCGCCTGCTTGTCGGGCCGGTTTGCGGCTACCACTCACCCGACTGGCGCACCCGCTGGTCGAGGTCGCAGGGCTCGTCCAGCTGCGCTGGCAGCGACTCGACCACCGCTGCGCTCTGGATGGGGAGCGCAGCCCGGATGGTCCGGCGCTCGGGCCGGCCGAAGGCGAGCCGGCGCAGGATTTCAACGGGCACTTCCGTGCGCGGCGTCGGGACGTGGGGGACGGTGGTGGCGAAGATGCGCATGGCGGCTCCTTTCTGGTTCCCAGTGTAGGGACCGCCCCGTGAATTTATTGTGACGCATCACACAGGCACGCGAATAAACCGGGCCCGTGCAGCCTCGCCGCAACAGTGCGCGAATCAGCGTTTGAGATCCGGTGCTGCCGGCGACTGCGCCAGCGCGTGCCGAGTTTCGTGGGTAGCCGAACCGATGGACGGCAGGCAGGTGACTTTGGGATGCCGCCGCAACGGCGAATCCAGCGGCAGCGGCTCGACGGCGAACACGTCGAGGCCGGCGGCGCGAAGGGCTGGCAGCGCATCGTCGATCCGCAAGCTCGAGCCGATCAGACCCATCGCAATGGGCAGTGATGCGTCGAAGTCAGACTGTTGCGCCGGCTCCCGCGGCTTGGCCACGACGACGTTGTGCACGGCCTGCAGCAGCGCCAGCGAGTCGGGTGGCAGCTCACGGAACACCAGGACGTTCTTGCGCCCCACGCTCACAATCCTGCGTCCTCCAGCTGCGCCCGGCTCGGCAGGCCTTCGGTGTCGCCCAGCACCTGCACCGCGCGCGCGCCGATCCATGCACCCCGTCTGACCGCCTCGGCGACGCTGCGGCCTTCCAGCAAGGCACTGACAACACCCACGGCAAAGCCGTCGCCAGCGCCGACGGTGTCGACCACCTCGGCCACCGGGAAGCCCGGCACATAGGCGGCGCCGTCCTGGCTGTCGTAATAGGCGCCCCCGGGACCCAGCTTCACCACCACCAGGCTGGCGCCACGCTCACGGTAGAAGCGGGCGACGCCTTCGGGCGTCTGCTCGCCGGTCAGGAAACGCCCTTCCTCCAGCCCCGGCAGCACCCAGTCGGCATGCGCCGCCAGGTGGTTGATCCAGTGCCGCATCTTCTCGGGCGTGGCCCACAGGGTCGGCCGCAGGTTGGGGTCGAACGAAATGGTGCGGCCGGCGGCGCGCATCACTTCCAGGGTCTTGCAGGCAGCCAGCAGGCAGGTGCCGGAAATCGCGGCGAACACGCCAGTGGCGTGCAGGTGCCGCGCCGACTGCAGCCAGGGGATGTCGATGTCGCCCGGCCCCATGTGGCTGGCGGCCGAGCCTTTGCGGTGGTATTCCACCGGCGGGTCGCTGCCGTCCAGGACCCGGCCCTTGAACTGGAAGCCGGTGTGTTGCGACGGATCGACGACGACGCGCGAGCAGTCGATGCCCTCGCGCTGTATCTCCGCCAGCAGGTAGCGGCCCATGGAATCGGCGCCCAGCCGGCTGGCCCAGCCGACCTTCAAGCCCAGCCGCGCCAGTCCGATGGCGACATTGGTCTCGGCGCCAGCCGTGCGTTTGTAGAAGGCCTTCGCGTTCTCGATCGGTCCGGGCTGGTCGGCGACCAGCAGCAGCATGGCCTCGCCGAAGGTGGCGACGTCGAGCGCGGTGGCAGTCAAAGGTGTGCTCATGCCGGAAGCCGCATTCAGGCAGGTGCGTGGTGCTGGTGCGAGCTCAAGATCTGGCCCAGGAACTTGCGTGTCATCTCGTGCTGAGGCTGGCCGAAGAACTGCTCGGGCGGCGCCTGCTCCACGATGCGGCCGTCGGCCATGAAGATCACGCGGTCGGCCACGCTGCGGGCAAAGCCCATCTCGTGCGTCACGCACAGCATGGTCATGCCGTCCTCCGCCAGCCCGATCATGGTGTCGAGCACTTCCTTGACCATCTCGGGGTCGAGGGCCGAGGTCGGTTCGTCGAACAGCATGATCTTGGGCGTCATGCACAGCGCCCGCGCGATCGCGACCCGCTGCTGCTGGCCGCCGGAGAGCTGGCTGGGGTACTTGCCGGCCTGCTCGGGAATTCGCACCCGGGTCAGGTATTTCATGGCAACTGCCTGGGCCTCCTGCTTGCTCAGCCCACGGGTGCGCATCGGCGCCAGCGTGCAGTTCTGCAGGATGGTGAGGTGGGGGAACAGGTTGAACTGCTGGAACACCATGCCGACTTCGGCCCGCACCGCGTCGACGTTTCGCTTGCCGGCCGTGAGGTCGATGCCGTCGACCACGATGCGGCCTTTCTGCACCGGCTCCAGCCGGTTGATACAGCGGATCAGCGTCGACTTGCCGGATCCGGAGGGACCGCAGATCACGATCCGCTCGCCCGGCCGGACCGAGAGATTGATGTCGGCGAGAACCTGGAAATTGCCGTACCACTTTTCGACCGATTCCATGCGGATGATCGGCCCGCCTTCAGGCGGGACGGTCGGCGTTGCAGCTGCGCCGATGTCGGTGGTGACGGTTGTCATGTGGGCTCCAGGCGCTGGGCTTACTGCAGCTTCGGCAGGTCGCGCTCCAGCCACTTACGGTACAGCTTGTTCAGCTCGCCGTTGGCCGTGTTCCTGGCCACGAACTCGTTGACCGTCTTCAGCAAGTCGGCCTGGCCCGGACGTAGCGCCACGGCCATCTCCTGCTGCTTGAGCACGAACTTGTCCTCGAAGGTGTCGGCCGGGACGCGCTTGGCGATCTGGGCGGCGACGGTGGTGGAGCAGCCGATGGCATCGACCTGGCCGGAAATCAGGGCCTGCATCGCCGAAGCGTCGTCGTCGAAGCGGCGGATCTCGGTGCCGGGAGGTGCGATCGCGGTCACGGCCACGTCCTGCGTGCTGGCGCGGGCCACGCCCACCTTGACGCTCTTGAGGTCCGCAGCTCCCTTGATGTTGGCCTTCTTGCTGCCGTACAGCACGATGGTGGCGGCGGAATAGGGCGTGGAGAAATCCACCTGCTTGGCGCGCTCGGGCGTCACGGCCAGCGAGGCGACCAGCAAGTCGACCTTGTTGGTCAACAGGAAGGGGATGCGGTTCGGCCCGGTCACCGGCACCAGATTCAGCTTCAGGCCCAGGTCCCTGGCCATGAGGCGCGCCACGTCAGCGTCGTAGCCGTCCGGCTCGTTCTTGGCGTTAGTGGTGCCGTAGGGCGGGAAGTCGACCAGCAGACCGACGGTCAGCTCGCCCTTTTTCTTCAGGTCGGCGACGCTCTGCGCGGCGGCGAACGGCGCTGCGGTGGTCAGCAGGGCGCCCAGGCCCAGGGCAGCGATGGCGCCAGTGAACGTGCGGCGATGCAGGGATGAAGTCATGGCAAAAGTCTCCGTTGGATAAAGGGGTTGCGAAAGGGCTCTAGCGCGAGATCGCCGCGGCGCGGCGGCGCTCCATCCGCGCGGCCAGCAGCGACAGCGGCCAGCACAGCACGAAATAGATCGCCGCGACCACGCTGAAGACGATCAGCGGCTGGAAGGTGGCGTTGTTGATGATCTGGCCAGTCCGCGTGATCTCGGCGAAGCCGATGATCGCGGCCAGCGACGTGCCTTTGATCACCTGCACCATGTAGCCGACGGTCGGCGGCAGGGCGATCTTGAAGGCCTGCGGGAGCACCACGTCGCGCATGCGGGAGACGTAGTGCAAACCGAGCGCCTCGGCGGCTTCCCACTGGCCGCGCGGGACCGCCTGGATCGAGCCGCGCCAGATCTCGCCCAGGAACGCGCTGGTGTTGAGCACCAGTGCGATGCCGGCTGCCAGCCAGGGATTGATGTCGACGCCCATGACCGGGGCGCCGAAGAAGATTAAAAACAGCTGCAGCAGCAACGGCGTGCCCTGGAAGATCTGCACGAAGACCGTCGCGGCCGCGCGCGCCCCGCGGCTCTCGCTGGTCCGGGCCAGCGCCACCAGCAGCCCGCCGATGGTTCCGCCGATGAAGGCGATCAGCGACAGCGCGATGGTCCATTTCGCCGCCTCGAGGATGAACAGGAATTCGGGGAAACCGAAGCTGCGCATCGCCTATCTCCGGTCCGGGTAATTCAGCGTCCACTGGTAGAGCAACCGGAACAGCGCCGAGAAGGCCATCGCCAGCAACAGGTAAATTACCGCGACGACGATGTAGATCTCGAAGCTGCGGAAGGTCTGCGACTGCAGGTTGGCGGCAACCGAGGTCAGATCGTCGGCCGAGATCGCCGACACCACGGCGGAACTGAGCATCAGCAGGATGAACTGGCTGGTCAGGGCCGGGTAGATCGCCTTGAGCGCCGGCTTCAGGATGATGAAGCGGAAGATCTGGTGCCGCTTCAGGTTCAGCGCCAGACCGGCCTCGACCTGGCCCCGCGGAATCGATTCGATACCGGCGCGGATGATTTCAGTGGCGTAGGCGCCGAGGTTTACCACCATTGCTGTCAGCGCCGCCGTGTGGGCCGACCAGCGCAGGCCCAGGGTCGGCAGCGCAAAGAAGAAGAAGAACAGCTGCACCAGGAACGGCGTGTTGCGGATCACCTCGATGTACGCATTGACCAGCCAGCGCAGCGGTTTCGGCCCGGAGGTCTTGGCCCAGGCGCCGGCGATGGCGACCAGCAGCCCCAGCAGCATCGCCGTGACGGACAGCTGGATCGTGGTCCACGTGCCCTGCAGCAGCAGTGGCCAGGCGGCAAACACTTCGGCGAATTGGAATTGGTAGTTCACGTGCATGTCCGGCGACAGCAGCCAGCCGGAGACGGTAGCGCACTGAAACCGGTTTCTACATCTTAAGAAACCGGTTTCAGCCAGACATCCGTATTTTCCCCTATCCCGCCGCCTGCTGCCGGGACGAGCCGCGAGCGACCAGGCGGCCGGGCAGGAGGATCTGGCGCGCCGGCAGCGCCACCCCGCGCAGGCGCTCCAGCAGGCAGGCCGCCGCCTGCCGCCCGAGGACGTCGGTCGGCTGCTCGATGGTGGACAGGCCCGGGCCGACCAGCGGCGCCCAGTCGGTTTCGTCGAACCCCACCAGCCCGATGTCGCGCCCGAACTGCAGGCCCAGCCGCACCATGGCGGCTGCCACCCGCAGGCTGATGACGGCATTGCCCGAGATGACGGCGGGCGGCACTGTACCCGCGCGCTTGCGCAGCGCCAGCAGCGCCTGGTCCAGGCCGGCCTCGTCGGCCGCCAGGCTTTCACAAATGCTGCCGCGGGCCCGCTTGCCCTGTTGGGCGATGAAGCCGCGAAAGGCCGTGGCACGTTCGATCCGGGAGCTGACGCCGGATAGCGGCTCGGACGCGAACAGCAACTCGCGGTAGCCGGCTTCCAGCAGGTGGCCGGCCGCCAGCCCAACGGCGCCGGCATTGTCCAGCGAAACGAAGTCGGCCTGCATCGCGCTGTGGCGGCGGTCGACCAGCACCACCGGCTTGCCATGCCGGGCCGCATCGGCGACCGCGCCTTCGTCAAGCCCCAGCGTGTTGAGGATGAAACCGTCGACCTGGTACGAGGCGAGCGCCTCGATCGCCTCGCGTTCGCGCCCGCTCTCGTTGCCCAGGTTGAAGAGCATCAGCAGATAGCCGGCGTCCTGGCAGGCCTTTTCGGCCCCGCGCAGCACGGCCACCGAGAACGGGTTGGTGACGTCGGCCACCACCAGCCCGATCAGGCGCGAGCGGCCGCGCTTGAGAGCCTGTGCCATCGGACTGGGGCTGTAGCCCAGGGCCGCGATTGCCTGCTCAACCCGGATGGCAATCTCCGGCGTCAGCAGTTCGTCGCGCCGGTTCAGGAAGCGCGACACCGTGGCCTTGGAGACGCCGGCCTTGAGCGCGACGTCGCCGATCGTGGTCCGGCCGGATGAGAGGGCGGGGAGATAGGCCGGCGGATTGGGGTGGCGCATGAGGGGATGCCTGAAACCAGTTTCAGGCGAAATGGTAACGCTACAGCATGACCTGCGTACAGGTTCAGGCCTGGGGCCGGTCGACCAGCGTGGACAGCGGCAGCCGCGAGAGTTCGGCCAGCAGCAGTGCCAGTTGCCGGCCCGCTGCCTGCAGAACCGCCTCGCCTTTTTCCGCGGTCGCCGCCTCGGCATTGCCCGCGGCGCCGGCGGCGTTGTAGTCCTGCATCTGCCAGCCCAGCTTGGCGCTGCTGCCATTCCCAAGGATCGGATACGCAGCAGCGCGGTCCTGCGAGCTCGATCTGAAATTGCGGGCCCGCTCCATTGCCACAGACTGCGGCCGCAGCGCCAGCATCAGCGAGGTCTCGATCTCGCCGCCATGGACACCGAAGCGGTGCTCCTCGGCGCTGAAGAGGCCGTTCACCTCCGGGCCGAGCGGCAGGTTCCACCAGCTGCAGCTGTAGACGATCAGCCCGCTGCGGCTGCGCAACTCGCGCGCGACGATGTCCATCACGCTGACCTGCCCACCATGCGAGTTGAGCAGCAGCAGCTTCTTCAGGCCGGCGGCCGCCACGCACTGGCCCAATTCGATCCAGGTCGCTGCCAGGGTTGCCGACGACAGCGTCAGGGTTCCGGCGAAACCGGAGTGCTCGGGGCTGTAGCCGACCTGCTGGGTCGGCAGGAACAGCACCGGCAGCTCAGGGGCGAGGTGCGGGACCGCGGCTGCGACGATGCCGTCGACCAGGGTCTGGTCGACCGACAGCGGCAAATGCGGCCCGTGCTGTTCGGTCGCGGCGACCGGCAGCACGGCCACTGTCGTTGCCGGGTCGAACGCAGCGAAATCAAGGGTGCCGAGGTCGGCCCAGAAGCGCGAGGGTGTAGCCATCGGCCCATCTTAGTAGGACCAGGCCTGCGGACGCGTCGGCCCACGGCCGCACCGGACATCGGCTGACGCCAAACGGCCAAAAGCTGTCGCGCGGTGCAGCATTCGGCCGGGCCCTCACTGGCCGGCGTTGTGATCCATGCGCTGAAGCTCGCGCTTCAAGGCGTCCCGAGCGCGTCTCTGGCAGCCCGCACGATGCTGGCTGCATCAACCCGGAAGAATTTGCGCAATGCAGCCCGCGTGTCGCTGCGGCCGAACCCGTCGGTGCCCAGCGTGACATAACGTCGGCCTCCGGGGATGAACGCGCGGATGCTTTCTGGAACCGCCCGCACGTAATCGGTCGCCGCGACCACCGGGCCGGTGCTGCCGGCGAGCTGCTGCGTGACGAAAGGCGCCTCGACAGGCTCGGCACGAACGGACCCGGCTTCTTCGCACGCTTGCCCTTGACGCGCCAATTCGCTCCAGCTGGTGACGCTGAACACGTCGCAAGCCACGCCCTCGCTTGCCAGTTGCTGCGCGGCCTTGATCACTTCGGTCAGGATCGCGCCGGAGCCGAGCAGGGTCACGCTGCCCACCGGTTTGCCGTCCGCCGCCGGGTAGCTGGCGAACTTGTAGCAGCCCCGGATCACGCCCTCCGCCGCGCCGAGCGGCAAGTCCGGCTGGGCATAGTTCTCGTTCATCAGCGTCAGGTAGTAGAAAACATCCTTCTGCTCCACCAGCATCTCGCGCATGCCATGGTCGACGATCGTTGCCATCTCGCCGGCGAAGGCCGGGTCGTAGGCCTTGCAGTTGGGAATGGTGGCCGCCACCAGGTGGCTGCTGCCGTCCTGGTGCTGCAGGCCTTCGCCCCCGAGCGTGGTCCGGCCCGAGGTGGCTCCGAGCAGGAAACCGCGCGAGCGCTGGTCGGCGGCGGCCCAGATGGCGTCGCCGACCCGCTGGAAGCCGAACATCGAGTAATAGATGTAGAACGGCAGCATCGCGATGCCGTGCACGCTGTAGCTGGTGGCCGCGGCCGTCCAGCTGGCGATGGCGCCGGCCTCGCTGATGCCCTCTTCCAGAATCTGGCCGTCCAGCGCTTCGCGGTACGACAGCACCGATCCGATGTCTTCGGGCTCGTAGCTTTGGCCCACGCTCGAATAAATCCCGACCTGCTTGAACAGGTTGGCCATGCCGAAGGTGCGCGCCTCGTCGGCGACGATCGGCACGATGCGCGGCCCCAGCGTGTTGTCCTTGAGCAAATTCCCCAGCAGGCGCACGAACGCCATCGTGGTCGACATCTCCTTGCCCGCTGCAGCGATGGCGAAGTTCGCGTAGCTCGCCAGTTCCGGCACCGCGACGCGGTCCGCCGTGGTCAGGCGCCGCGGCAGGTACCCACCCAGCTTGTTGCGCTGCTGGTGCAGGTAGCGCATCTCGGCACTGTCGTCGGCCGGCTTGAAGAACTCCAGATGGGTCGCCTGCGCGTCGGTCAGCGGCAGGTTGAAGCGGTTGCGAAATTCCAGCAGCGCCGATTCGTCCAGCTTCTTCTGGCTGTGCGTGGTCATCTTGCCCTGCCCGGCAGCGCCCATGCCGTAGCCCTTCTTGGTGTGCGCCAGGATCACCGTGGGCTGGCTTTGGTGGGCAGCCGCCGCAGCGTAAGCAGCGTGGATCTTCACCAGGTCGTGGCCGCCGCGTTTCAGGCGGTCGATCTGTTCGTCGGTCATGCCCTGCGCGAGGCGCGCCAGCTCCGGGTTCTGGCCGAAAAAGGTGTCGCGGTTGAAGCGCCCATCCTTGGCGGCGAAGGTCTGCATCTGGCCGTCCACCGTGTGGGCAAAGGCCTTCACCAGCGCGCCGGTGGTGTCGCGGGCGAACAGGCCGTCCCAGTCGCTGCCCCAGACCAGCTTGATTACGTTCCAGCCGGCGCCGCGGAACAGCTTTTCCAGTTCGTCGATGATGCGGCCGTTGCCGCGGACAGGGCCGTCCAGCCGCTGCAAGTTGCAGTTCACCACCCAGACCAGGTTGTCGAGCTTTTCGCGCGAGGCCAGTGTCAGCGCGCTCATGCTCTCCGGTTCGTCCATCTCGCCGTCGCCGAACACGCCCCACACCTTGCGGCTCGCGCAATCGAGCAGTTTGCGGTGGGTGAGGTAGCGCATGAAGCGCGCGTGGTAGATCGAGCTGATCGGCCCCAGCCCCATCGAGCCGGTCGGAAACTGCCAGAAGTCCGGCATCAGCCAGGGGTGCGGATAGCTGGAGAGCCCGCGCGCGCCCTGCGCCGGCGCGGTGATCTCCTGCCGGTAGTGGGCCAAATCGGCTGCGGTCAGCCGGCCTTCGAGGAAAGCACGGGCGTAGACGCCGGGCGCGCTGTGCGGCTGGAAGAACACCAGGTCGCCCCCATGGATTTCGTTGCGCGCATGGAAGAAGTGGTTGAAGCCGGCCTCGAACAGGTCGGCTGCGCTCGCATAACTGGCGATGTGGCCGCCCAGGTCGCCGTACGCCGCGTTGGCCCGCGCGACCATCGCCAGCGCGTTCCAGCGCATCAGCGAGGCCAGCTTTTCTTCGATCGCCAGATCGCCGGGGAAGGCCGGTTGCCGGTCGACTGGGATGGTGTTGACGTAAGGCGTGACCAGCTCCGGCGTCCAGTCCACCTGCGCGCTGCGCGCCAGCCGCACCAGCTCGTCGAGCACGAAGCGGGCTCGCTGCGGGCCTTCGGTGGCGACCAGCGCGAGGAAGGCGTCGCGCCATTCGGCGGTTTCGGCGGGGTCAACGTCAGCTTCGCCGCCGGCGGCGAGGAAGCGGGTCAGGCTGTGATCGGTCATCCGCTGACTGTAGGCAGGAATGGACCAAACAGGGTTGCGGAATGCATTTCTCCCGCCCGCCCAGCAGCATAAAATTTGGCAATCCAATTCGAACACGGCATTTCATGCAACTCGACGCCATTGACCTGAAGATCCTGGGCCAACTGCAGACCGACGGTTCGCTGACCAATGTGGAACTGGCCCGCCGCGTCCACCTGTCGCCTTCGCCCTGCCTGATGCGGGTGAGAGCGCTGGAGTCGGCCGGCGTGATCGAGCGCTATGTGGCCCTGACCAATGCCCGCGCCCTCGGCCTCGGATTGAACGTTTTCATCTCGATCAGCCTGAAGGAGCAGAGCCGGGAATCGCTGGCCGAATTCGAGCGTCGCATCGCCGAACACGACGAGGTCATGGAGTGCTACCTGATGACAGGCGATAGCGACTACCTGATCCGCGTCGCGCTGGCCGACATCGCGGCGCTCGAACGCTTCATCCTGAACCAGCTGACGCCGATCCCGGGCATCGAGAAGATCCGCTCGAGCTTCGCGCTCAAGCAGGTCCGCTACAAGACGGCGCTGCCGCTGCCGGGATAGCGGAAGCTTTGCGCCTTACCGCGCCGGAGCCGCAACCGGCGCAACGCGCCAGATCACGTTGCCGACGTCGTCTGCCACCAGCAGCGCGCCCTTGGAGTCCAACGCAACCCCGACCGGCCGGCCATAGGCGTCGCCGGTGTCGCTCAGGAAGCCGGTAAGGAACTCCACCGGTTCGCTGGCCGGCTTGCCGCCGGCGAACGGCACGAACACCACCTTGTAGCCGCTGCGCGGGTTGCGGTTCCACGATCCATGCTCGCCGATGAAGGCGCCGCTGGCAAAATTGACCGGCATGCGGCTGTCGGAGAACGCCAGCCCCAGGGCTGCCACGTGGGCCCCCAGGCCGTAGTCGGGCGGGATTGCCTTGGTCACCATGTCGACCTTCACCGGCTCTACCCGCACGTCCACGTTCTGCCCGTAATAGCTCCAGGGCCAGCCGTAGAACGCGCCGTCCTTGACCGAGGTCAGGTAGTCGGGCACCAGGTCGTTCCCGAGCTCGTCGCGCTCGTTGGCGACCGTCCACAGTGCCTTGCTCTCAGGTTCCCAACCCATGCCGTTGGGGTTGCGCAGGCCGGTCGCGAACAGGCGCTTGGCGCCGGTGGCCCGGTCCACTTCCCAGATCGCGGCCCGGCCCTCTTCCACAGCCATGCCGTTTTCGGCCACGTTGCTGTTGGAACCGACGGTCGCATACAGCTTGCTGCCGTCGGGGCTGGCGATGATGTTCTTGGTCCAGTGGTGGTTGATGGTTCCGGCCGGCAAGTCGGTCACCTTCACCGGGGCGGCCGTGATACTGGTTTGCCCGGTCACGTAGGGCACCTTCACGATCGCGTCGGTTTCGGCGATGAACAGTTCGTTGCCCACCAGCGCCATGCCGAACGGCGAGTTCAGCCCGGACAGGAACACGCTGCGCACTTCCGCCACGCCGTCGCCATTGGTGTCGCGCAGCAACGTGATCCGGTTGGCGCTGGCCACGCCGGCGCCGGCCCGTTTCATCAGCAGCTTCATGGCCACGCCCTTGATGCCTTTGCCGTCATCGGGTTTGGGCGGCGCGTTGGTTTCTGCCACCAGCACGTCGCCATTGGGCAGCACGTAGACCCAGCGCGGATGCTCCAGGCCGCTGGCGAACGCCTTCACCTGGAAGCCCGCGGCCGTCGTCGGCCGCGCACCGACGGGCCAGCCGATGGCCTTGGCGATCCTCACCGTCGGCACCAGCGACTTTTCCGGCGCCGGCAGCACCGGGTTGGGGCCGACGCCCACATTCGGCGCGGAAACTGCGACAGTGCCGCAGGCGGCGAGAGCGGCCAGCAGCAGGGCGGACAAGGGGGCGGAACAGGGAATTTTCATAGGCCATAAGTTTGTTCCGGCCCTCCCGGGGCGTCTGTAGGCATAAACCGCGAAAATAACGCCATGACCCAAGACCTCTTTCGCCAGGACGCTTACCTGCGCGAATGCCGCGCCACGGTACTGGCCATCAGCCCGCAGGGCATCGCGCTGGACCGCACCGTGTTCTATCCGCTGGGTGGTGGTCAGGCGGGCGACAGCGGCGTGCTGGTGCTGGCCGACGGCGCCGTGCTGGCGATCGCCGACACCCGCAAGGGCAAGGACGAGGCGGGCCAGTTCACCGGTGCCATCTGCCATGTTCCGGCACCGGCTGCCGAAGGCGCAGCTTCGCAGCTGAAGCCAGGCGACGTGGTCACGGCGCGGGTGGACTGGGACCGGCGACACCGGCTGATGCGCTTCCACACCACCACTCACCTGCTTTGCCATCTGGTGCCGCAGCTGGTGAACGGCTGCTCGATCACCTCCGACTACGCACGGCTGGACTTCAACATGACCGATCCGCTGGACAAGGACCAGCTGACCGCAGGCATCGCCCGCCTGGTTGCCGCCGGCCTGCCGGTGAGCGTCGGCTCGATCAGCGACGCGGAGCTGGACGCCAACCCGGCACTGGTCAAGAGCATGTCGGTCCAGCCACCACGCGGCACGGGATGGGTGCGGACGATCAGGATCGGCACCCGGGACCCGGTCGACTTCCAGCCCTGCGGCGGCACCCATGTGGCCAACACTGCGGAAATCGGTGCCGTCGTTGTGACCAAGATCGAAAAGAAGAGTGCCAGCACGCGCCGGGTGGTGCTGGGTTTCGCCCCGGCCGGAACTTAACGCCGGCACTCACCTCCGACTGACACTGTGATCCAACGCCTGAGCCTGACTGCCGCCGTTCTGTTGACGGCCTGCATTGCCCTTTTCTCCAATGTCGCGACGGCCCAGACCGTGGCGAAGAACGTGGTCAGCACCGAGCGGGTGCGGGCCGAACTGATGGCCCACGCGCCGCAGGGCGTGGAGCCGGGCAAGCCGGTCTGGGTCGGCCTGCAGCTGGCACACCAGCCCGAGTGGCACACCTACTGGAAGAATTCGGGCGACTCGGGGCTGCCGACGCAGTTAACCTGGACGCTGCCCGCCGGCGTGACGGCGGGCGACATCGCCTGGCCGCTGCCCAGGAAGATCCCGATCGGCAATCTCGCCAACTACGGGTACGAAGGCACGGTGCTGCTGGCAGTGCCGCTGACGATCACGCCGCAGTTCAAGCCGTCGCTGCTGACCAGCGACCTCGAGGTCAAGCTCAGAGCCAGCTGGCTGGTGTGCCGCAAGGAGTGCATCCCGGAGGAAGGCGACTTCATCCTGAAGGTGCCCGTGCGCAGCACCACGGCATTGAACGGCAGTGCCTTCGAGGCGGCGTTCAAGGCGCAACCGCAACCGATGATCAGCGGCACGCAAGGCGCCATCCCCGGGAGCACCGTGCAGATCGACGGCAGCGCCATCAAGCTGACGGTGCAGGGCCTGCCGCTGGAATTGCGTGGCAAGAAGCTGGAGCTGTTCCCCGAAACGCCCGAGGTGATCGAGACCGCTGCCGACTGGAGCCAGTCGTGGAACGGCGCGGTCTGGACCGCCACCGTGCCGCTGGCGGCGCAGCGCAGCGCCAGCCCGCAGCTGATGCCGGTGGTATTGGCAGCGCAAGGCCGCGGCTGGCGGGCCGAACTCCCGGTGCTGGGCCAGTGGCCCCAGGTGGCAGCGGCAATCGGCGTGTCGCCAGCGCTGGAGGCTGCATTGCGCAGCAACGGGGGATCGACCGCGCCGGCGCCATCGATCGGCTTTCTTGCCGCGCTATTCGGCGCCCTGCTCGGCGGCCTGATCCTCAACCTGATGCCCTGCGTGTTCCCGGTGCTGGCGATCAAGGTGGTCGGCTTCACCCGCCACGCCAACGACCGCCGCGGCCACCGCATCAGCGGCCTCGCGTACACCGCCGGTGTGGTGCTGTCATTCGTGGCGCTGGGCGCGCTGTTCCTGGCGTTGCGGGCGGCGGGCCAGCAACTCGGCTGGGGCTTCCAGCTGCAGTCTCCGGCGGTGGTGGCGGCACTGGCGGCGCTGTTCACGGTCCTGGGGCTGAACCTGGCCGGCCTGTTCGAATTTGGTGCCTTCCTGCCTTCCAGCCTGGCGACGCTCGAATCGCGCCATCCGGTCGGCAATTCGTTCCTCTCGGGCATGCTGGCGGTGGCGATCGCGTCTCCCTGCACGGCCCCGTTCATGGGTGCGTCGCTGGGACTGGCGATCGGCCTGCCGGCGGTCGAGGCCCTGCTGATCTTCGCGGCCATCGGCCTGGGCATGGCCGTGCCGTATCTCGCCGCCAGCCTGGTGCCGGCGGTGGCGCGGCTGCTGCCCCGTCCCGGACCGTGGATGGACGTGTTCCGCAAGCTGATGGCGTTCCCCATGTTCGCGACAGTGGCCTGGCTGGTCTGGGTGCTTGGCCAGCAAAGCGGCATCGACGGCGCCGGCGCCCTGCTGGCGCTGCTGGTGGCGCTGGCGATGGTGATCTGGGCCTTCACGCTCAGGGGACGCACCCGCGCCGTGATGACCGGCGTGTCGATCGCCGCGTTCGCGCTGCTGGCCTGGAGCACGGGCGCGAACATCACGCGGCCGGTGCCACCGGCCCCGCTGGCCGCCAACGCCGCCGGCTGGCAGGCGTGGGAGCCGGGCCGGGTCGACCAGTTGCTGGCGTCGGGCCAGCCGGTGTTCGTGGATTTCACCGCCGCGTGGTGCGTGACCTGCCAGTACAACAAGAAGACGACGCTGTCGAACAGCGACGTGCTGGCCGACCTGGCGAGCAAGAACGTGGCCCTGCTGCGCGCCGACTGGACGCGGCGCGACCCGGCGATCTCGGCTGCGCTGGGCCAGCTCGGGCGCAGTGGCGTTCCGGTCTACGTCGTTTACAAGAAAGGCCGCGTCCCGGTGGTGCTGTCCGAAGTGCTGGGGGTCCAGGAAGTGCGCTCCGCCATCGCGGCGCTGTAAGCAGCTTTCATCCCAGCCCCGAGCCGGCCTCCGCTCTTGCGTACACTGCGCCGATGAACAGCATCAGCGAGTTGCGGCGCATCCTGGGCACCTGCAAGACCATCGCCGTGGTCGGCCTTTCGCCGCAGTGGCACCGGCCCAGTTTCTTCGCCGCCAAGTACCTGCAGGCGCACGGCTACCGCATCGTGCCGGTCAACCCGTCCGCCACCGAGATCCTGGGCGAGCGCAGCTACCCCAGCGTCACCGCCGCGGCCCAGGCGCTCGCGCAGACGGGCCTGAAAATCGACATGGTGGACTGCTTTCGCAAGACTGCAGACATCGGCCCGATCGCCGACGAAGCCATTGCCATCGGCGCGCTCTGTCTGTGGCAGCAGATCGGCGTCGTCAACGAAGCCGCAGCGCACAAGGCCCGTGACGCAGGCCTCGTGACCGTGATGGATCGCTGCGTGAAGATCGAGCACGCGCGGCTGTTCGGCGGTCTCGGCTGGGCTGGCGTCAACACCGGGGTGATTTCGTCTCGCCGCCCGCAGCAGTTGCCTTACTGACAACCAGATGAGCAACGACAAACCCGGCGCCGACCACGAGTACGGATTCGGCACTCGCGCAATCCACGCGGGCTCGGTGCCCGACCCGGTCACGGGCGCGCGCGCAACGCCGATCCATCAGACCACCAGCTTCGTGTTCGACTCCGCCGAGCATGCGGCGAGCCTGTTCAACCTGCAGACCTTCGGCAACGTCTACAGCCGGATCAGCAATCCGACGGTGGCCGTGCTGGAAGAACGCGTGGCCTCGCTCGAAGGCGGCCGCGCGGCGCTCGCCTGCGCGACGGGCATGGCGGCGCAGATGACCGCGTTGCTCGCCATCCTCAAGTCAGGCGACCACATCGTCGCGGCCTCCACGCTGTACGGCGGCAGCGTCGGCCAGCTCGGGATCGGTTTTTCGCGGCTTGGCATCGAGACCACGTTCGTCGATCCGCAGGATCCCGACAATTTCCGCCGCGCGATCCGGCCCAACACGCGCGCGGTGTACGGCGAAACGCTGGGCAACCCGCTGGTGAACGTGCTGGACATCGAGGCCGTGGCCACCATCGCGCACGAGCACGGGCTGCCGCTGGTGATCGACAACACGGTCGCCAGCCCCTATCTGTGCACGCCGTTCGCCTTCGGCGCCGACATCGTGGTCCACAGCGCCACCAAGTACCTCGGCGGCCACGGCACCACCATGGCCGGCGTGCTGGTCGAGTCCGGCAAGTTCGACTGGGGCTCCCCGCTGTCGAAGGACAAGTTTCCCGAGATGCTGGAGCCCAGCCGGGCCTATCACGGGGTCAAGTTCTACGAGACCTTCGGCGACTTCGGCTACACCATGAAGGCGCGGATGGAGGTCAACCGCACCTTCGGCGCCACGCTGTCGCCGCTGAACGCCTGGTTGATCCTGCAGGGTGTGGAGACGCTCCACCTGCGGATGCAGGCGCATTGCCGCAATGCGCTGCTGGTGGCGCAGTTCCTGAGTGACCATTCGCTGGTGGGTTGGGTCAACTATCCGGGCCTGGCGCAATCCCCCCATCACGCGTTGGCGAAGAAGCAGTTCCGCTCGATCGACGGCAATCCGGGCGCCTCGGGCATCGTCACCTTCGGGATCAAGGCGGCGGACCCGGTGCGCGCCGGTGAGCGCTTCATCGACGCGTGCGAATTTTTGAGCCACCTGGCCAACATCGGCGATGCCAAGACCCTTGTCATTCATCCCGCTTCCACCACCCACCGCCAACTCGACGAAGCCGAACTGCTGCGGGCCGGTGTGCGGCCGGACATGATCCGGCTGTCGGTCGGAATCGAAGAGGCCGACGACATCCTGTGGGACATCGACCAGGCACTGCGGCAGGCAGTGGCGGCCTGAACCTCGGCGCCAGCGGTCCGGCGCGCCGGCATCCAGTGTCCGCACGCCGGTGCAGGCAGCTTGCCAGCGCCGAACTGGGGCTGACCAACGCGGTCAACGGCTCGCGCCTGCGACAATTGGGAGCATGAGCTACCCGCCCCTGCGCAACGACATCTTCCTGCGCGCCTGCCAGCGCCTCGCCACCCCCTACACGCCGCTCTGGCTGATGCGCCAGGCCGGCCGCTACCTGCCCGAATACCGCGCCACCCGGGCCCGCGCCGGCAGCTTCATGGGCCTCGCGACCAACGTCGACTACGCCACCGAAGTCACGCTGCAGCCGCTCGAGCGCTACCCGCTGGACGCTGCGATCCTGTTCTCCGACATCCTCACCGTGCCTGATGCCATGGGCCTGGGCCTGAGCTTCGCGCTCGGCGAAGGTCCGAAGTTCGCATCGCCGGTGCGCGACGAGGCGGCTGTGCGGGCGTTGGCAGTGCCGGACATGGACAAGCTGCGCTATGTGTTCGACGCCGTCACCTCGATCCGCAACGCGCTGGCGGGCCGGGTGCCGTTGATCGGTTTTTCGGGCAGCCCCTGGACGCTGGCCTGCTACATGGTCGAGGGCGCAGGCTCGGACGATTACCGGCTGGTCAAGACCATGCTGTACAGCCGTCCGGACCTGATGCATCACATGTTGCGGGTCAACGCCGACGCCGTGGCCGCTTACCTCAACGCCCAGATCGAGGCCGGCGCCCAGGCCGTCATGCTCTTCGACAGCTGGGGCGGGGTGCTGGCCGACGGCGCGTTCCAGGAATTCAGTCTCGCCTACACGGCCCGCGTGCTGGCGCAGTTGCACCGTATGCACGATGGCGTGCTCATCCCGCGGCTGGTGTTCACCAAGGGCGGCGGCCCCTGGCTCGAGCAGATGGGCGCGCTGGACTGCGAAGTGCTGGGCCTCGACTGGACGGTGAACCTGGCGCAGGCGCGCCGGCTGGTGGGTGGCAGCAAGGCGCTGCAGGGCAACCTCGACCCCAACGTGCTGTTTGCGCCGCCCGCGCAGGTCGAGATCGAAGCGCGCAAGGTGCTCGACAGCTTCGGTGCGCCGCACAGCGGCAGTGG
>JACMQP010000410.1 GCA_014376915.1 Ramlibacter sp. | reverse complement strand
TGCACGAATTGCATCTGCGTCCCCGCCAGTTCCAGCAGATCGCCGTTCTTGAGGGTGACCGGCTCGGCGCCGATCGCCGCCCCGTTCAGGGTCGGCTTGTTCGCGCCTTCGACGTGCGCGACCACGAAACCGTAGGGCCGCTTGGTGATGGCGGCCACGGCGACACCGGGCTTCCCGATGGTCGTGACCACCTTCACCAGAGGAACCTCGCGGCCCGCCGCCGCGCCGGACAGCACTTTGATGGCCGCCGCGACGCTGGCCACCTCGGACGATGCCAACGTTCCGCCCTCGGTTCGCGCCGGCGCGGCGGCGGGGGGGATTGACCCCGCCTTGATGATCAAAGTCTTCTCGTACCCGGGGCTCGCTACTTCGTTGATGTACTTGATCTTGTACTTCCCGATCTCCACCGTGTCGTTGTTTTGCAACAACTGCTTCTTCACGGCCTTCCCGTTCACGTAGGTTCCGTTGGTGCTATTGAGGTCTTCGAGATAAACCTCGTTGGCCATCATCTGCAGGACCGCGTGCTCGCCGCTGACGGCCAGGTTGTCGATGACGATGTCGTTGTAGGGACGGCGTCCCAGTGTCGTGCGGTCTTTCGTCAACTGCACTTCCTTGATGACAACACCGTCGATCGAAACGATCATTTTCGGCATGGTCCGCTCCTGTTTCTGAACTCGTTATCTGAAACTAACATCAAGTCCTATTTTCCCAGCAATCTGGAAATGAAGCCTCGTTTTTCGGATCCAGTCTTGGCGTAGGCCAGCAGAACCGAGATATTGTCCCGCCCGCCGTTCGCATTCGCCGCCTCGACCAGTTCCATCGATTTCTGCTCCAGCGTCGCCTCGCCGACCACGATTTTGGCAATCGCGTCGTCATCGAGCATGTCGGACAAGCCATCAGAACACATCAGATAGAGGTCGCCCCCCTCCACCTTGTGTTCGTTGACCTCCAGCAATACCGCGTCTTCGACACCGAGCGCGCGGGTCACCAGGTTCTTGTTGGTCGAGACCGCGGCCTGCTCGGGGGTGATCAGCCCGGCGTCCATCTGCTCCTGCAGCAGCGAGTGGTCCTTGGTGATCTGGCTAAATTCGCCACCGCGCAACCGATAGCAGCGGGAGTCGCCGATGTGTCCGAGCATCAGGCGCGCATCCTGGAACACCCCGAGCACAAGCGTCGTGCCCATGCCGCTGTACTGCGGATTGGAATTGGCGGCGTTGAAGATGGAGCGGTTCGCGTTGTCGACGCAGATCTCCATCGCCCGCCGCACTTCGCGGCTGTTTGCATGGCGGCCGGCCTGCGACAGCCAGCGCCCAAGTTCCGACTTGATGAACGTGGTCGCCATGCCGCTGGCGATCTCGCCGGCGTTGTAGCCGCCCATGCCGTCGGCCAGGATCCCCAGCCGGGTCGGTTCGTCGATCGCGACGGAGTCTTCGTTGTTCTCTCGGGCGAGACCCGGATCAGTGCGAATGCAGAACTCGTAAATCATAGGGGCCCGGGTTTCGTGTTCTCCGGAGCGGCCTGGCCGATCCCGACGGAAGGGCCGTCGGGATCGGCTGGCCTGCTGAAGGCCGCGGTCCTGACGAAACCTTCGCCAGCGCCTGCCTCCGGATGCTGGCCGGAATCATATCCGGGCCCGCCGCTGTTGATGATGGTGGTCTTGTCGGCTGCCTCACCTGCGGCACCGGCGGCGGCATTTACATTGGCTGGTTGTGGTTTTTCGACAGCAGCCGGGTGGCCGGCCAGCGCCGCCATGAGCGCCCGCAAGTCGGCCGCGAACGCGTCACCGTCCTGATAACGCGCGTCGGACCGCTTGGCGAGCGCCTTGGCAACCACGTCGGCAAGCTGGTCGGGGATGTCGTTGCGGACGATGCGGATGTCGGGCGCTTCCTCATTGGCAATCTTGTACATCAGCTCCGCCATCGAATCGCCCCGGAACGGCAGCACGCCCGTCAGCATCTGGAACAGCATCACGCCCAGCGAATACAGGTCCGAGCGGCCGTCCACCTTCTTGCCGGCGATCTGCTCCGGCGACATGAAGCTGGGCGTGCCGAGCACCAGGCCGGTCTTGGTTTTGCTGGAATCGGTGATGCGGGCGATCCCGAAATCGGTCACCTTGACGGTATCGCTGTCGATCTCGTACATGATGTTGGCCGGCTTGATGTCACGGTGCACCACGTTCTGCTTGTGCGCGTAGGCCAGCGCCTCCGCCACGCGCGCGACGATCGACAGCACCTTGGGCATCGGCAGCAGGTTTGCACCCTTGCAGAAGTCCAGCAGGTCGCTGCCTTTGAGGAACTCCATGGCGATATAGGCCAGGTCATGCTCTTCGCCGGCATCGAAGATGGTGACGATGTTCTGGTGCTGCAGCCGCCCGGCCGTCTCGGCCTCGCGGAAGAAGCGCTCCCTGGCGTCGGTCAGCTCCTCGCCCTCGAATTCCTGGCTCAGAGCCATTGTCTTGATCGCGACGACCCGACCGATCTTGGGATCCTTACCCAGGTACACCACGCCCATGGCGCCCTTGCCCAGTTCCTTCTCGACCTGGTAGCGGCCGAGCATCGGCTTTTCAACCGCCCCGCCATCGAGCAGCATGGTGCCGCCGGGATGTGAGCCGCCGCCGCCCAGGATCACCGTTTCCGACAGATTCTTCGCGCGGTTCAGCTTCGACTGCAGGTCCTTATAGTTCTTGTTCCAGGCGGCCATGTGCTCGTAGATTGCCTGGGCCTTGTTGAACTGGCGCTTGCGCTCGAAGTCGAGGGCCAGGTTGTAGAGGTTGTCCAATAGCGAATCGCTCATGGGCACGCGGCGGAAGCGGTCGAACGCCGCGTCCAGCTGGCCTTGCCCCTGAAGCGCCAGCCCCATCATCCGGTTGGTCTCGGCCGATTCCTCGTCCGACCTTAGCTTGCCGGCCTCGGTCATGAGGAAGCGCTTGGTCGTGATGGCCAGGTGGCCGATCACCAGCAGGGTGGCCGGCAACACGAGCTTCAGCCAGAGCGCCGCGCCTGACAGGAGCCCGAACTCGGTGCCAAGCAGAACAACGAAGAGCGCTGCCGTGATGGCGCCGGCCATCCCGGCCGACAGGCGCGGCAAGGCGGCGATCAGGTAGGCGGCGATCACCAGGAACACGCCGAACGCCACCAGCACACCCCAGCTAGGCTGCACGATGAAGTGTTC
>JACMQP010000409.1 GCA_014376915.1 Ramlibacter sp. | reverse complement strand
TCCACCGCCTTTTCGGCTTCGCGCTGGTAGGTGGTCCGCACGTTGAAGATCCACTTCTTGACCGGCTGGTGCAACACCATGGCGCCGGTGGAGGGCCCGATCAGCGGCACGCCGTATTGCTCCAGCAACGGGTTGATCGCCTCTGTGTGCGGCGTGCCGCGGGTCAGGAACAGCGCCAGCACGTTCTTGTCCACGATCAGCTGCTTCGCGTTCTCGGCCGCCAGCTTGGGATCGAACTTGTCGTCCAGCGAGACCAGCTCGATGTTCTGCCCGTTGACGCCGCCCTTGGCGTTGATGTAGTCGATGTACAGCTTTGCGCCATCGGTCGTTTCCTTGACGCCCGATGCCACCGGGCCGCTGAAACCGGCGGTCTGCCCGATCAGGATCTGGCCCTGCGCCGCGCCGCCAAATACCAAGCTGCCCAGGACCAGGGCGCGCGTCAGCTCAAACCATTTCATGTTGCCTCCGATGATGTAACCGATAGTACGGTCGGGTCGCAGCGTTGGCTAGCGGAAAGACCCCAAGCAGGGAATCCAGGCGGCGTTGGCGCAATGCCCGCGGCGGGGTCGCTGCGGATGCGACGACCTCACCGCCTGGCGTGAAATGAACCGGACCTGCGACGCGGTGGCAAGCAGATCGTCTATCGCCGCGACAAGTTCTGAAACCGGCCGGTAAAGCCGAGCTGGGACACAATAGCGAAAAGCGCCGCGCTTCCAGCGCGCGGTCCACCAGACATGTCCCAGAACCAGACTCCGTTGCCCTGCGCGCTCGTGATCGAGGACGATGACCACATCGGCCAGCTGCTGCAATTCATGCTCGAGCGCGAAAACTACCGGGTTCACCTGGCCCGCGACGGCCGCGACGGCAAGGCCTTCATCGAGAGCCAGCCGCCCCCGGCCATCGCTTTGCTCGATGTGATGCTTCCCTTCTTCGACGGTTTCCAGCTGGTGGGGCTGGTGCGCGCCCAGCCGGGTTGGGAATCGGTGCCGGTGATCATGCTGACTGCCAAGACCCAGGAGCGCGACATCGTGCGCGCGCTGGACGCCGGTGCCAACGACTACATCGTCAAGCCGTTCCAGCCCAAGGAACTGCTGGCGCGGGTGCGGCGGCTGGCACGGGTCGTGCCATGACCGGGGCGCTCTGCGCCCTCGTTGTGACGACCCTGTTGCCGCTGCCGCTGCTGGCGCAGGACCAGCCGGCCGCGGTGGTGAACCGCCTGCAGCTGTCCGCCGAGCACAACCGGCTGGACCACGGCTTTCGCGACTGGAACGAAGTCACCGTGCGCTACAGCCGCCAGTGGGAGCGGCGCGAGCTGGCCGAAGTGGCCCTCACGCAAGCGCATCGCTTCGGCGAAACCGACCGGCAGCTGGAGGCGCTGTACGTCCGGCCGCTGGGTTCGCGCCTGACCGCGTCGGCCCAACTCTCCTTCAGCCCGGAGCACAACTTCCTCGCAAGACACAGCATCGAGGCCGGCGCGCAGTATGAGTTCATGCCCGCCTGGCTGGTGCATGCGCGCCTGCGCCGCACGACCTACGACACGGCGTCGGTCGAGCAGGGGGCGTTGATGCTGGAACGCTATGCCGGCAACTACAGCGCGTCGCTGGCCTGGCGGCCGGTGCAAGCACTCGGCACCCACGCGAACGGGTTCGAACTGCGCGCCAACCGCTACTACGGCGACGACAGCAATGTCGGCGTGATCGCGAGCTCGGGCCAGGAGGCCACGCAAGTCGGCGCTGGCGCGATCCAGCTGGCCATCGTGCGCTCGGTCGCGCTGGTCGGGCGGCACCGCCTCGACCCCGGCTGGTCGGTGAACTATGCGTTGAGCCGCACCCGTCAGGGCAGCCTTTACAGCCGCACGGGGTTCAGCGCCGGTGTTCAGCACAACTTCTGACCCGTTTCTGCGGGTCGCGGTGGTCGCCGGCACCACCGCCGTCGCTCTGACCCTGGCCGTCGCCATCGTCATCGTCGGCTTGCGGGTGCGGGGGCGCAGCGACGACCGGCGCTGGCACGAGTTCGTCGCACACTGGCGGCCGGTGCTGCTGGCCGCCATGCTCTCGCCGGTGCTGTCCGACCTCCCCGCCCTGGCCCGCCGTGATCACGGCCGCTTCCTGCGCCTGTGGACCTACCTGCATGAATCGGTGCGTGGCGACGCCAGCGAGCGACTGAACCGCGTCGCGCTGGAGCTGGCCATCGACCGGAGCGC
>JACMQP010000408.1 GCA_014376915.1 Ramlibacter sp. | reverse complement strand
TTGCGCGCTTGCGGCGGGACGGCGCGGCCGGCGCGCTTGTGTCGCAACAGTCCAAGCGCGATCAGCGAGGTCGCACCCTGCGCCCATTGCGACGGCACCAGCTCCGGCTGGCCTTCCAGCAGCGACGTGAGCAGCGCCTTCTTGCCGCCCCACAGCCGCAGCGATCCCGACAGCTCCAGCAGCAGGGCTTCGTCGACATGCGCGACCCGGGGCGTGAAGCGCAGCGCCCACCAGCCCCAGGCAGCGCGCTGCTCTTCATCCGATGGCAGCAATGCGATCCAGAACATGCGATCTCCTGCTTGCAATGGTCTCCGGCACGAGCGCCGGCGACCTGGGGGTAGAAAGGGGCGAAGGACGGCGCTTGCGGGCCTGCAGCAAGGCCGCCAGCCGCCCCGGGTGCGGCGGCAGCAGCAGCGTCCGCTCCAGCGGCGGGCCGCGGCGCTTGAGGATGCGCAGCTCCATCTCCTGAGTGCCTGCAACTTGCAGCCTCACCCGGGCCGGCGACGCATCCTGGATGCTGCGCAGGGTGCGGAACACGAACAGCAGGTGGTTGTGCTGCTGCGCGGCCATCTGCAGCCGCCGCAATTCGGCGCTTTTTGCCTGCGGCAGCCAGGCCAGCACGGCAGCCACCTCGGCGCAGCGCAGCGCCTGCTCCGTCGCCCACAGGCGTTCAGCCGGCCTGGCGGCCCGGATCCAGAGCAGCCGGTCGCCGCCGATGCCCTGGGCCTGCAGGCCGGGAACGAACGGCGCGAAGGGCGCGGCCACCAGCACCACCGGCCCGGCCTGCGACTGCAGCGACTGCGCCAGCGCCGGTGCGGTCAATTGCCAGACGTGCTGCTCGGGCCGCTCCTGCAGCACCTCCACCAGCCCCAGCGGCCAGCCGCCGCCGGGCAGTTCGGCATCCAGCGCCGCATGGCCGGTGGCGACTGCTCCTTCCTCGGCGCAGGGCATCTCCCGCCCCTGCCAGACATGGGGCAGGTCGGCCGGCAAGGCGGCGACGGAACGCAGGCGGAGGGCGGACATGGAAGACGCAGATCAAGGTTCGGGGGAAAATGAAGGCAAGAGAGAACAACGCATTAACTGTTCTTTCATACAGTATTCCACAAACCCGGCGCGCGGATGTAACGCGGCAGCGGCAGCCGCCTGCTTATGATTCCAGCCCCGGCCGACCGCCCCTTTCTCCCTCCTCACTTTTGTCCCGGAGTTTCCATTTGTTCCGCGCCTTCGAACGCCTGCTGCATCCCTATCCCGAAGCCGAGCCCACCCTGCCGCCCCGGGACTTCGTTTCCTTCGTCGCCGCCTGCACGGTCGGCCTGCGCGGCTACATCTCCGGACTGGCGCTGCTGAGTGCGGCGATCGCGGCCTACGAAGCGCTGCTGTTCGGGTTGCTGGGACGCATCGTCGACTGGCTGGGCAGCATTGCGCCGCAGCAGCTGTGGGCCGAGCAGGGCACGATGCTGTCGGTGCTGGCCGGCGTACTGGTGTCCAGCACGCTGCTGGTGGCGCTGCAGACCATCCTCAAGCACCAGACGCTGGCCATCAACTTCCCGCTGCGGCTGCGCTGGAACTTCCACCGCCTGATGCTGGGCCAGAGCCTGGCTTTCTATTCCGACGAGTTCGCCGGCCGCATCACCACCAAGGTGATGCAGACCGCGCTGGCGGTGCGCGAGATGATCTTCACGAGCACCGAGGTCATCATCGGCATCGGCGTCTACTTCATCACCATCCTGGCGCTGGCCGGCTCCTTCGACGCCCGGCTGATGCTGCCGTTCCTGGGCTGGTTCGCGCTGTACCTGGCGGGGATCCGGTACTTCGTGCCGCGACTGGGCCGCATCGGCAAGGCCCAGGCCGACGCCCGCTCGCTGCTGACCGGCCGCATCACCGACGCCTACACCAACATCTCCACCGTCAAGCTGTTCTCGCACACGCAGCGCGAGGCCGGCTTCGCCCAGGACGCGATGCAGGATTTCAAGACCACCGGCTATCGCCAGATGCGGCTGGTGAGCAGCTTCGAGATCGTCAACCATGCAATGGTGGTGCTGCTGATCCTGGCCTCCTGTGGCCTGTCGCTGGTGCTGTGGACCCGCGGCGAGGTCGGCATCGGCGCCGTGGCGGCCGTCACCGCGATGGCACTGCGCATCAGCGGCATGTCGCACTGGATCATGTGGGAGATGACCTCGCTGTTCGAGAACATCGGCACCATCCAGGACGGCATCAGCACGCTGACGAAGGCGCGCCAGGTGGTGGACCGTCCCGGCGCCGGCCAGCTGCAGGTGAGTCGCGGCGAGGTGCGCTTCGAGCATGCCGACTTCGGCTACGGCGGCGATCGCAAGGTGATCGACGACTTCTCGATGGTCGTGAAAGCTGGAGAGAAGATCGGTCTGATCGGGCGCTCCGGCGCCGGCAAGTCGACGCTGGTGAACCTGCTGCTGCGCTTCTACGACCTCGACAGCGGTCGCATCCTGATCGACGGCCAGGACATCGCGCAGGTCACCCAGGACAGCCTGCGCCGCCACATCGGCATGGTGACGCAGGACACGTCGCTGTTGCACCGCTCGGTGCGCGACAACATCAGCTACGGCCGGCCCGGCGCCAGCGAGGCTGAGATGGTGCAGGCCGCGCGCCGGGCGGAAGCCGACGGTTTCATCGCCAACCTGGGCGACCTGCACGGCCACCACGGCTACGACGCGCATGTGGGCGAACGCGGCGTGAAGCTGTCCGGTGGCCAGCGCCAGCGGATCGCGATCGCCCGCGTGATGCTCAAGGACGCGCCGATCCTGCTGCTGGACGAAGCCACCAGCGCGCTCGACTCGGAAGTGGAAGCCGCGATCCAGGCCAGCCTGGACACGCTGATGGAAGGCAAGACGGTGATCGCGATCGCCCACCGCCTCTCCACCATCGCCGCGATGGACCGGCTGATCGTGATGGACGAGGGTCGGGTCGTCGAGGAAGGCGACCATCGCACCCTGCTGGCCAAAGGCGGGCTCTACGCGCGCCTGTGGGCCCACCAGAGCGGCGGTTTCCTGGGCGAGCAGGTGGACGGCTGATGGCAGCCAGGCTACTGCGTCCGGCCGACTTCCTCGGCGACTCCCAGGCTGTGGCGCAGACGCTGATCGGCGCCATGCTGCTGGTCGACGGCGTCGGCGGCGTGATCGTCGAGACCGAGGCCTACGACCGGACGGACCCGGCGTCGCACTGTTTTTCCGGGCCGACGCCGCGCAACCAGGCGATGTTCGGGCCGCCCGGCCGGGCCTATGTCTACCGCTCGTACGGCATCCACTGGTGCCTGAATTTCGTCTGCCGCGAAGAAGGCCACGGGGCCGGGGTGCTGATCCGGGCGATCGAGCCCACCACGGGCGTCGAACGGATGCAGTCCCGGCGCGGGCTGGACGATCCGCGGCTGCTCTGTTCGGGCCCTGGCAAGGTCGGCCAGGCCCTGGGGATCACCCACGCCTTGAACGGCCACCGGCTGGACCGGGAACCGTTCCGGATGCTGTCGTCACCCAAGGAGGTCGATGTGGTCACCGGGCCTCGGATCGGCATTTCGAAGGCAACGGACCTGCCCTGGCGCTTCGGTCTGGCGGGTTCGCGCTTTGTCAGCGCAAAATTCCGGTAACCCAATCAACCAGCGATGTTCGACCCCATGAAAACCAAGCACCTGCTCATCAGCGCCCTGCTCGCCAGCCTGTTCGGGCTCGCCGGCTGCAAGGACGCCACC
>JACMQP010000407.1 GCA_014376915.1 Ramlibacter sp. | reverse complement strand
GCGCGGTCCATCAGGTAATCGTTGTCCTTGTTCTGCAGCGGCCGGAAGGTGCCGGGGACATAGCGCACATGGATGCCATGGCCGTCTTCCATCGCCTGCACTTCCGTCGCGCTCAGCGCACGGGTGGGGTGATAGTCGAAGCTCCAGGCCCAGTTATTGTGGTCGTCGATCGGCACCCAGAAGTGGCCGTGCATCGGGTGGTCGCCGCGTGGCGGCACCATCGTGAACGACGGCATCACCCAGGGCGTGATGCGCCAGTAGTGCTTGCCCTCTTCAGCGTTGCGGCGCGCTCCAATGAACAGGCCGCCTTCGGCCGGCACCACTTCGAACACGGGCTTCAGGTCGCTGAGGTTGTACTGGTTTCCCTTGGCACCCTTGAACAGAGGGTCCCGGTTGAGCGCACCGCTGTGGAGAAACGAGACGTGACTGGAATCGATCCCGCCTTCCATCGCCTGCAGCCAGTTGCATTCCTGCAAGCGCTTCGAGGTGTAGCTCTGGCCGGCCGGCACGGTCGCGAATTCCCACTCCGGCAGCGCCGGCTTCAGCTCCGGCGGCCCCATGTAGATCCAGATCACGCCGCCCCGCTCGACCAGGGGATACGACTTGAGCTTCACGCGGTCGCTAAAGCCGCTTTCGGCAGGCTCCGAAGGGACTTCGATGCACTGGCCGTTGATGTCGTACTTCCAGCCGTGGTAGGGACAACGCAGGCCGCCCTCCTCGTTGCGCCCGAACCAGAGCGACACGCCGCGGTGGGCGCAGAACTCGTCGATGACGCCCAGCCGGCCAGCGCTGTCGCGGAAGGCCACCATCTTCTCGGACAGCAACTGCAACCGCACCGGCGCGCAATCGGGTTGCGGCAGTTCGCGCGACAGGAGCGCCGGCTGCCAGTAGCGGCGAAAGAGCTCGCCCATCGGCGTTCCGGGCCCGGTCTGCGTCAGCAGATCGTTCTGTTCTTTTTTCAGCATGGGAATTCTTTCGAGCGCGTCGGGATTCGGTTCAGTCGACATTTTTGCGTTCAATATGGAGGAACACTGTTCCTCCATCTAAAACAACGATATCATCCAGCGTCATCGATTGTCAATGGGAGCCAGCGTCATGTCGGGAGTTATTTGTCGTCGCATCGCGTTGTGCCAGCCCGCCGAAGTCGACGCGGGAAAGGCGATCCGCGTCGAAAAGGACGGCTTGACGCTGGCCGTCTTCAACCTCGGCGGGCAATTCCATGTGACGGACGACGCCTGCACCCACGGACCGGGCTCGCTGTCGGAGGGCTGCATCGAGGGCGACGTGGTCGAGTGCGACTTCCACAACGGCGCTTTCAACATCCGCACGGGCGAAGTGGTGGCCCCGCCGTGCATGGTCCCGATCAAGACCTATCGGACCGTCATCGACGCGGACGGCTTCGTCTCGATCGAGCTGTAACCTCACCTGACCTTTGCCAGCGCCTTCACCGCGGGCGTCCAGTGCTCGATCTCCGAGGCCACGAAGCGCGTGAAGCCGGCGGAATCGTAGTCGGCGGACACCATGCTTTCCATTGCCATCTGTTTCCTGGCGGCCGCTGTCTGCAGTCCGCGCCGGACTTCGGCGTTGATCTTGTCGACCACAGCCTGGGGCATGCCTGCCGGCCCCGAGACGGCGAACCAGGTGGTCCCGGTGACCGAGGGGTAGCCGAGTTCGGTGAAAGTGGGCACGTTCGGGTATTCCGGCAGCCGCCTGGGCGACGTCAGGGCCAGCAGCCGCAGTTTGCCGGATTCCACGTGGGCGTTGGCTGAGCTCAGCGTCATGAAGCCCGCCGGGATCTGGTTGGCGATCAGGTCGGCCACCGCCGGTCCCGCTCCCTTGTAGGCGACATGGACCATGTTGAGCCTGGAAACGGCGCGGAAGGTTTCGCCTGTCAGGTAGCCGTGGGTTCCCTGGCCGGGCGAAGCCCAGCTCATTCCCTTGGGCTCGTGGGACACATAGCTGATGAACCCCTTGAAATCCCGGATCGGCTGCTCCGAATTCACCACCATCGCGATCGGCGGTCCGCCCAGTAGCGCAATGTGGGTGAAGTCCTTGAGCGGGTCGAAGGTGTTGGCCGCGTCCACCGGGGCGATCACATGCGAGCCGATGCCGGAAATCACCAGGGTATAGCCGTCCGGCGCCGCCTTGGCGACCATCTGGGAGCCGATCAGGCCACCGGCGCCGCCCCTGTTCTCCACCACGACCGGCTGCTTGAACGCCTCGCCAAGGTGTTTGGCGATCAGCCGGCCCAGGGTGTCGGCGCTGCCGCCCGGCGCATAGGGCACGACCAGCCGGATTGGTTTTTGCGGCCATTCGGGCTGGGCCTGGACCGGGACGGGCGACAACAGGATGAATGCAGCGGCGGCGAGGCACTTGGCGCGGAAAGCTTGAAAACGCATGGTCGGGCCTGAAAGGAACAAGGGAGGGTTTTTACCTTATCAAATTGCCTCGCCAAATCGGGAGTTACGCGTTTCGGGTAAACCCCGATGCCCGGGTTGCCAGCGCATCAGGGAAGATCGGGGCCATTCGGGCCGTTCGGTCAATTCCTTTCTACCTAAGCATTTTTTTCTGATCGGCTGACAAATGGAAACTGCAGAAAGCAACCGCCTGCTGACGCAAGTCAGCCGAGGCACCCCGATGGGCAGCCTGCTGCGCCGTTACTGGCAGCCCATCGGCGCCGCTTCCGAACTCGACACGAAGTGGACCAAGCGGGTGCGGCTGATGGGCGAAGACCTGATCCTGTTTCGCGATCGCCAGGGCAAGCGCGGCCTGATCGCCGAACAATGCCCGCATCGCCGCGCCTCGTTCCTGCACGGCATCCCGACCGAGCGCGGCATCCGCTGTCCGTACCACGGCTGGGAATTCAGCGCGCAGGGCGAATGCCTGAACCAGCCCAACGAGCGCGACAACGCCGCCTTTCGAGAGATGGTTTCGACCGACGCCTATCCGGTCGAGGAGCTCGGCGGGCTGCTGTTCGCGTACCTGGGGCCGGAACCGCGTCCGTTGCTGCCGCGCTTCGACGGCTTCGTGATGCCAGGGACCATCGGGATGATGGGGCGGGCCCTGCTGCCGGTGAACTGGCTGCAGATCATGGAGAACTCGCTCGATCCGATCCACACCGAATGGCTGCACGGCCACCAGCACGAGTTCCAGAAAGAGCAGGAAGGCGAGAAGGTGGCGATCAGCGCGAAGCACGAGAAGATCGACTTCCGCGAGTTCGAATTCGGCATCACCAAGCACCGCCTGCTGGTCGGCCATTCGGAAGACTCGGACGACTGGCGCATCGGCCACCCGATCGTGTTTCCCAACATGCTGGCGGTGGGCAACGGCGACGAAGCCTCACGTTATTTTTCGTTCCAGATCCGGGTGCCGGTGGACGACGGCCACACGCTGCACCTCTGGTACAACGCCTACGTTCCGCCGCCGGGCGCCGAGGTGCCGCCGCACTTGCTGAACAAAGTGCACGTGTACGACGTGCCGTTCCGCGACGAGCAAGGCGACTTCATCGTCGACAACGTGGACGGGCAGGACATGATGGCCTGGATCACCCAGGGACAGATCGCCGACCGCACCCGCGAAAACCTGGGCTCGTCGGACCGGGGAATCTCGATCTACCGCCGCGCGCTGCGCCGCGAGATCGGCAAGATGGAACAGGGCGAGGACCCGATGGGCATCGTGCGCGATCCGGCGCGCAACCAGCGTATCGACCTGCCAAACGAACGCAAGAAACACCACAACAGCGACGGCTTCGCCAGCTTCATGCTGCGCACCCACGCCCGCTACTCGCCGATCGCCGCCGACCTGGTGCGGATCTTCGAGGGCAAGCCTGAAACCCAGCCGGCCTGAGCCGCGCGCGAAAGTCAACATGAACGCAGACGAAGCGAAACAAAGGCTGATCGACGCCGGCCGGATCCTGGACGCCGAGGGGCTGGGCGACCTGACCCGCGGCCATGTGTCGATCCGGGTGCCGGGCGACCCGAGCCACTTCTTCATGAAGCCGCACAGTTTCGGCTTCGAGGAGATCACGCCGGAAAACATCGTCACCTGCAACCTGCAGGGCGAGAAAGTCGCGGGCAGCGGCCGCCGGCACAGCGAGGTCTACGTCCATTCGGAAATCTTCAAGGCCCGGCCGGATGTGATGAGCGTGATCCACGCCCACCCGACCCACGCCGTGGCTTGGTCGGCAACCGGCAAACCGCTGCAGCCGATCAGCCAGCCGGGCGTGGCCTTCTGCGACGGCGTGCCTTATTTCACCGAGACCATCGACCTCATCCGCAGCCAGGAGATGGGCGCCGGTGTCGCCCGGGCGTTGGGGAGCCACAAGGCGGTGCTGATGCGCAACCACGGTGTTGCCGTCGTGGGTGCTTCAGCGGAAGAAGCCACCATCCTGACCATCATGCTGGACAACGCCTGCCAGATCCAGTTGCTGGCCGCCGCTGCCGGCGGCGCGAGCGAGCTGTTCGACGACGCATGCATCCAGCGGCTGCACCACAACATTACCCGCCCCGAGCAATACACCATCAATTTCGATTACCTGCGACGCCGGGCGCTGCGCAAGCTGGGACTGAACCCGTCACCGAGCCCCTGAAGGACATTGATGCACAAGACATTCTGGATCACCCTGATCGCGGCGATGGCGGCACTGGCAGGACCGAACGCGGCTGCCCAGGACACGGCGAAGATCGACGCGGCTCGAGCGCTCGCGCTGTACCAGGGCGCCGACCGGCAGCAGCGGCTGATCGAGGCCGCCCGCCGCGAAGGCGAACTGTCGGTCTATCACGCGTACCCGAAGTTGTCGTCGATCGTGGAGGTGTTCGGCAAGAAATACGGCATCAAGGTCAAGACCTGGCGCGCCGGTTCGGAGGCCATCCTGCAACGGCTCACCACCGAGGCGCGGGGCGGCCGGTTCGAGGTCGACATCGTGCAGAACAACGCGCCCGAGAACGAAGCCGCCCATCGCGAAAAATTGTTGCAGGAAGTCCGCTCGCCCTTCCTGGCCGACCTGATCCCGCAGGCGCTGCCCGCGCACCGTGAATGGACCGGCATCACCCTCGATGTCTGGACCGCCGCCTACAACACCGACAAGGTGAAAAAGGATGAGCTGCCCAGAAGCTACCAGGACCTGCAGGACCCGAGGTGGAAGGGCCGGCTGGCCATCGAGGGCGACAACCATGCGTGGTTCGGCACGCTGCTGTCGGCCCTGGGTGAGGAACAGGGCACGAAGCTGTTCAACAACATCGTGGCCACCAACGGCATCTCGGCGCGCAAGGGCCACTCGCTGCTGGCGACGCTGGTGGCATCAGGCGAGGTGCCGCTGGCCCTCACCGTCTACAACTGGAATCCGGAACAGCTCAAGGCCAAGGGCAACGTGCCGATCGAGGGCCTGTTCATCCCGCCGGTGATTGCGCAGCCCAGCACCATCGCGATGCTCAAACGCGCGCCGCATCCGGCCGCAGCGATCCTGTTCTACGACTTCATGCTCAGCGAAGGCCAGAAACTGCTGGCGGACAACAGCTACGTGGTCACCAGCCGCAAGCTGCCGTCCCCGGTCGCCAACATCACGCTCACTTACATCGACCCGGCCCAGGCGCTCGACCTGCAGGACAAATGGCTGAAAAGCTTCCAGGAAATCATCCTCCGAAAGGCTCGGTGAGCCGGTCGGATCCGGTGGCCGCGGCAACGCGGATCGAGGCCGTACGCCAGTGGCGCGATGTGCTGCATGAAGAGCGCATGGCGCACCTGATCAAGTCCGCTTTCCGCTGCACCTCGGGCAGCCTGCAGCGCCGCCTGAAACAGCATGAGGTGCGGTACGGCCACTGGACCTTCCTGCGCATCCTGTGGCAGACCGACGGCGTGACCCAGCGGCAATTGAGCGAGCAGGCCGGAGTGATGGAGCCTTCCACCGTGACAGCCTTGCAGGCGATGGAAAAGCTGGGCTATCTCACCCGCCGCAAGATCGACGGCAACAAGAAGCAGACGCGCGTGTTCCTCACGCCCAGGGGCAAGGCGCTGCGCTCGGTGATCGTGCCCTGCGCCCAGGAGGTCAACGAGATCGTGATGGCCGGGATCGCGCCGGCGGACTTGGCCGTGACGCGGCGCACGCTGCTCGCGGTGATCGAGAACCTGAACCGCGATGCGCAGGCGGGGATCGAGCGTGCCAGCGGGTCCAGGCGCGAGCGGATGGAGGACGCCGGATGACCGCCGTGCGCGTCGGTGTTGTCGGAATGGGGGCAGCCGGCCTGGCGTTCGTTCCGGCGCTGCGCAGGCACGCCGGCTTCGATTGGGTCGCGCTGGCCGAGCCCGTGGACACCGTGCGACAACACTGCGCGCGGGAGTTCGCGGTGCAGGCGTATGCGTCGATGAGGGAGATGCTGGCCCACCCGGGGCTGGATGCGGTGGTCATCGCCACGCCGACCGAACTGCACACGGCGCAGGTGGTGGAGGCGGCATGCGCAGGCAGACACGTGCTGGTGGAAAAGCCGATGGCCGTGTCGATGGAAGCCGGCCGCTCCATGGTCGACGCCGCGGAACAGGCGGGCGTCACGCTGCTCGTGGGTCATTCGCACAGCCACGACCTGCCGATCCGCCGGATGCGCGATCTCATCGAATCCGGGGAACTGGGACCGGTCGGGATGGTGAACACCTGGTGCTATAGCGACTGGATCAACCGCCCCCGGAGAGCGGCGG
>JACMQP010000406.1 GCA_014376915.1 Ramlibacter sp. | reverse complement strand
TGCTCCAATCCATCTGCGCTGGCGGATCGCCCACAAGCTCGAAATCCTCGTACCCGGTGAGTACCCCCTGGCCCAGCTTCGACGCCACGTCGGCCCGAAGTCGCCTCGCGAAATGGTCGATGTCGCTGCTGAAATTGGGCAGGACTCACAGTGGCTCGGTATCGGAGGGATGCCGCCATTCGCGGAACGCTGGAACAAACGGCAGCACCAGGATGACCAGGCACACCAACCAGAAGCCGGCGTAGGGGAGGATGCCGGCCGTCATTGCCCGGCCACCTTCGCACGGTATCGAATGGTCTTGTCCCAAACCATGTCGCGCTTGAAAAGGCGATCGAGCATCAAACTCCAGACCGCGCCGGAAATGGCGAACAGGCTGATCAGGAAGCCCAGCATGTTGAACGGGAGCAGCCGCAGCCGCTTGCGGTTGCCGTCCAGCAGCACGGCGATCACGATTTCAAAGAACGCGGCGAAGTTGCCCAGAGTGCCGTAGATCATCAGCGCGAACACCGGAATCAGCTGCGACAGGAGCGAGCCCGCGTTCATGAAATAGAGGCCGAGCGCCAGGCACCATCCGAACAGCATCACCAGCGGGATGATGAAAACGAACAGCAGCATGAGACCGTCGATGCGCTGCCAAAGCGTCAGGTAGGGACTGGACGCAAATTGCCACCAGTAGCGCGCCATGACCTGGTTGTGCCCCTTGGCCCACCGTGTCACCTGCTTGATCCGCACGCTCCAGTCCTCGGGGACTTCCTCGTAGCATTCCGATCGGTTCGTATACACCGTCTTCCATCCGTTGAGCATGAGCCGGAACGTGATGTCGGTGTCTTCGGCCAACGTGTTGTCGTGCCATCCTCCGACTGCAGCGACCGCCGACAGGCGCACGCCGCCGACAGTTCCACCGTACTGCGGCAACAGGTTCATGTTCATGCGCGCCTGCTGGTCGACCTGATAGCCGCCCGAACGCTCAAGATCCAGCAGGCGGGTCAGCAGGTTGACGCCGCTGTTGACCGGCACGACCCGCCCCATGACCGCTCCGATCTCCGGATCGAAAAACGGCGCCACCAGCTGCTTGATCAACCCGCGGCCTGGGACATAGTCGGCGTCGAAAATGATCGCGATGTCGCCTTCGGCCTGCAGCAGCGCTTCCTTGAGCGCCGCGGCCTTTCCGGGATTCCCCCCGACCCGGTGGAAAGGCGAAATGCGGGAGGGATTGCGCATCGCGTAACTGTCGATGATGGCCCCGGTCGCGTCGCCCGAGCGGTCATTGACGGGAATGATCTTCAACCTCTCCGCCGGATAGTCCGTGTTGAGCAGCGCCTCGATGCAGCCGGCAATGACCTTCTCTTCGTTGTGCGCTGCGATGAACACCGTGACCATCGGCCAGCGCGCGACGGCGATGTCGATGTAGGGATGGCGCTGCGTTCCGGCAAGGCGGTTCATCGTGAAGATGAAGTGGCGGATTCCGTAGAGCGCCATCAGGACCACGATCCCAATCAACAGGGAGGCCATGACCGATGCCAGTCGATAGTCCTTGAGTGTCGGCGTCAGGCCGGTCGACACCGCCTCGGCGAAGGCCGGTGGCATCCACGCAAGCCAAGCCGCCAAACAGAGCATCGCTCTGCCCGGAACAGTCTGAATGGGGACGTGGGCGCAGGTTCCTGTCCTTGCGGACAAGGAGCAAATCGAGTTTGGCATGGGGGTGTCCAGGTGGCAAGGTTCAGGCCAATGCCGGCAGCGCGACAGGCGAAGCGGCGAAGGTGCCAGCCAGCGCCTGCACGATCTGCCGGGCTGCGGTGCCGTCACCAAAGGGATTGCCGGCCTGCGACATCTTCAGGTAGGCCCGTTGATCGCCCAGCAGCCGGCTGACGTGATCGACGATTGCACGGCGGGTCGGCCCGATCAGCAACGCACAACTTGCCTCCACCGCTTCGGGCCGCTCGGTCTCCTCCCGCAACACCAGCACCGGCACGCCGAAGGTCGGCGCCTCTTCCTGCAGGCCGCCCGAGTCGGTCAGCACCAGCCACGCGTCAGCGAGGGCCTGCTGCATCTCGGTGTAGCCCAGCGGGGCTGTCAACGTGACGTTCCGGATTTCACCCAAAATCTTATTGACCGGCCCCTGGATCACGGGATTCAGGTGGACCGGGAACAGCACCTCCAGGTCCGGCCGCTGGTATGCGATCTGCGCGATTGCGCGGCAGATCTCTGCGACATCGTCGCCCCAGTTCTCGCGTCGATGGACAGTGACAAGCAGATGGCCGCGGCCGGCTGCGTTGCGGTTGACCCCACGGTTGGCGACGGTCCACTGCTGCGCGTCGATCACGGTGTTGCCGGTCAGGAAAATCCGGTCGTCGTCGATGCCCTCGCTCTGGAGCGCCTCGAGTGAACGTTGCGTCGGTACAAAGTGAAACTGCGCCAGCCGGCTGATCATCTGTCGCAAGCCCTCTTCGGGAAAGGGCCGACCCAGGTTATAGGTGCGCAGCCCCGCCTCAACGTGCGCCAGTGGCACGCGGTGGTAGAACGCGGCCAGAGCGCCCTGGAACGCGCTTTCAGTGTCGCCCTGGACGATTACCAGCGACCAGCTTCGCTGCTCCATCACCGTTTCGAGCTGCTGTCTGCAGCCGGTGCTGAACTCCTGCAAGCTGGCTCCGTTGCGGGTCAGCGTGATGTCGGGCACGACGTCGAAACAGTCCAGAATCTGGGTTGCCATGTCGCCGTGCTGACCGGTATGCAGCCATTCGACCTGCGCCCATGAGGCTTTCATGAGTTCCTGATAGACCGGTGCGAGTTTGATAATTTCCGGACGGGTGCCCGAGATGATGAGGATGTGGTGCATAGATACCGGAATCCGGCCAGTTCGCGGGAGAGAGATTTTTCCCAGTCCTCCGACCATGCCCGCACCATCGCCACGCTTCATGCGCTGGACGCCCGTCGTGTCGTAGGACGACGACCTTTACGCTGATGAGCAAGCGCGAACGGATGCGCTGCCGAAAGAAGAGCGAAAAATCCCTGCGCAGCCCGGCGGTCACCCCGTGCGGATTGTCACTTCCGCAAATTGGTGTGCGCGAATCAGACCTTCCACTTCTCCAGCAGCTTGCGCGCGCCCATGCTGTCGTAGCTCTCGAACGGCTGGTGGATCCAGGGATTGGTCGGTAGGAACTCCACCGAGTAATCGGGCTGGAAGTTCGACACGCCCTTGGTCCAGATGACAGCGCTGCGCAGTTCGCTGATCGGCGCGTAGTTGTTGCGCAGCATGTCGATCACGGCGTGCAGGGTCTTGCCGGTATCGGCCAGGTCGTCCACCAGCAGCACCTTGCCGGCGATCTCGCCCTTGGGCGTGGTAATGAAGCGCGCGATGTCCAGGTGACCCTGGCGGGTGCCGGCGTCGGCGCGGTACGAGCTGGTCGACATGATCGCCAGCGGCTTGTCGAAGATGCGCGAGAGAATGTCGCCCGGACGCATCCCGCCGCGGGCCAGGCACAGGATGGTGTCGAATTCCCAGCCCGACTGGTGCACCTTGATTGCCAGCTTCTCGATCAGGTTGTGGTACTCGTCGTAGCTCACATACAAATGCTTGCCGTCTTCCGTCAACATGGGTTGGTTCCTCTGAATCGTTGCGCCGTCAGGCGAGATACGGATGACGCGTCATGATGGTGTGGTCGCGATCCGGGCTGGTGGAGATCAGGTGGATCGGCACGCCGGCGAAATGTTCGATGCGCTGCAGGTACAGGCGCGCGTTGACCGGCAGCTTGTCGTACTGCGTCACGCCCACCGTGCTGTCGGTCCAGCCTTCCATGGTCTCGTAGACCGGCTTGCAGCGCGCGATCTCGTCGGCGCCCATCGGCAGGATGTCTGTGAACTCGCCATCCAGCTCGTAGCCGGTGCACAGCTGCAGCTCCTTGATGCCGTCCAGCACGTCGAGCTTGGTGATGCATAGGCCCGACAGGCCGTTGACCTGGGCCGAGCGCTTCAACAGCGCCGCGTCGAACCAGCCGCAGCGGCGGCTGCGCCCGGTGGTCACGCCCCGCTCGGCGCCGACGGTCGACAGGTGGTAGCCCACGGTGCCGGGTGTCGCCCAGTCCAGCTCGGTCGGGAACGGGCCGCCGCCGACGCGGGTGCAATACGCCTTGGTGATACCCAGGATGTAGTGCAGCATGCCCGGGCCGACGCCGGCGCCAGCCGAAGCGTTGCCGGCCACGCAGTTGCTGGAGGTGACATACGGATAGGTACCGTGGTCGACGTCCAGCAACGTGCCTTGTGCGCCTTCGAACAGCAGGTTGTCGCCGTGGATGTGCGCCTCGTTCAGCTCGCGCGAGACATCGGCCATCATCGGCTTGAGCAGCTCGGCATGCTTCATCGCCTCGTCGAAGACCTGCTGGAAATCGATGGCCGGCGCGTTGAGGTAATTGGTCAACATGAAGTTGTGGAGATGGAGCACCACCTTGAGCTTCTCGGCAAAGCGCTGCGGGTGCCTCAGGTCCTGCACGCGCAGGGCGCGGCGCGCCACCTTGTCCTCGTAGGCCGGGCCGATGCCGCGGCCGGTGGTGCCGATCTTCTCGCTGCCGCCCTGCTCGCGCAGGGTTTCGCGCGCGATGTCGAGCGCCGAATGGAACGGCAGGATCAGCGGGCAGCCCTCGCTAATGCGCAGCCGCGAGCGGACCTCGACGCCGGCCTTTTCCAGCCCCTCGATCTCCTCGAACAGTTTGGCCGCCGACAGCACCACGCCGTTGCCGATGTAGCACTTCACGCCCGGTCGCATGACGCCGCTCGGGATCAGGTGCAGCGCGGTCTTGATGCCGTTGATCACCAACGTGTGGCCGGCGTTGTGGCCGCCCTGGAAGCGCACCACGCCCTGCGCCATCTCGGTCAGCCAGTCGACCAGCTTGCCCTTGCCCTCGTCGCCCCACTGGGTACCAACCACGACCACATTGCGACCCGTTGTCTTGTTCATGGAAAACTTGAAAGAAGAAATTAAAGAGCTTTGACGGCCCAGGTCCCGCCGGCGTTCACCAGCTCGCGGTCGCACTCGAACTCGTCGAGTTCGCTGTCGTGGCCCGGCAGGACGCAGACCACCGTTTCGCCGCGTTGGCGCAGGCCGGCGATGGCGGCGCGCAGGCTGGCCGAGTCGCCCCAGGGGGCGCGGATCGCCGCGGTGAGCGGACGCCGGGCGGCGACCTCCACCAGTTCCTTGACATCGAGGCTGAAACCAACGGCGGGCCGGTTGCGCCCGAACACCGCACCGACCTCGTCGTAGCGGCCGCCGCGTACCAGCGCGTCGCTGGCGCCCGGCGTGTAGATCGCGAAGCGGGCGCCGCTGTAGTACGCGTAGCCGCGTAGGTCAGCCAGGTCGTAGCTGACGTTCGCGCCCTCGATCTGGCTGCCCAGCCACTCCAGCTGGTCGAGCGCTTCGCGCAGCGCCGGGCGTTGGGGCAGCATCTTGCGCGCCTGCGCCAGCACCGCAACGTCGCCATAGAGGGACGGCAATGCCAGCAGGCCGTCGCGGGCGACTGCCGGAAAGTCACTTGTGAGCTGCCGCAGGGTGCTCGCGTCCTTGGCCGCCAGCGCGGCATGCAGCGCCTCCAGCGCCTGCGGCTGAAGCGCAACGCCCTCCAGCAGCGAGCGGACGATGCGGGCATCGGCCATGTCCACCGTCAGGTCACTGACGCGACTGGCGCGCAGGCAATCGAGCGCCAGCAGCAGCGCCTCCAGATCCGCTTCCAACCCGGCGTGGCCGTAGATTTCGGCGCCGAACTGCAGCGGCTCGCGGGTGGCATGCGGACGGTCGGGACGGGTGTGCAGCACCGGGCCGCAGTAGCACAGGCGCGTCACGCCCCGGCGATTGAGCAGGTGCGCGTCGATACGGGCGACCTGCGGCGTGGTGTCGGCGCGCAGGCCCATCGTGCGGCCCGAGAGCTGGTCGACCAGCTTGAAGGTTTGCAGGCCCAGTGCCTCGCCGGTTCCGGTGAGCAGCGATTCGAGGTGTTCGAGCAGCGGCGGCATCACCAGCTCGTAGCCGTACGAGCGCGCCGTGTCCAGCAGTTCGCGGCGAAGTTCTTCGATGCGCCGGGCCTCGGAAGGCAGGACATCGGCAATGTGATCCGGCAGGACCCAGGCGGACATGAATTTTCGGACGCTGTTAAAAACGGTATTTTACCGGCCTGCGCGACCGGCTCGCGGCGGTCGTGGCTTCAGGTGACGAGCCAGAGCAGGCCCAGGCCTAGGACGATGCTGACCAGGCCGAAAAACCGGATCTGGCCGTCATGCATCGCCAGCAGGCGCTCGAAAGTGCGGCGCCACCCCTTGGGCGACAGGAACGGAAGCAGACCCTCGAACACCAGCATCAGGGCCATGGCGGCCCACAGCAGGTCGCTGTCCAAAGCTTACTTTCGTCCGGTCGGGGCTGCGGCGGCGTTGCCGCGAAAAGCCTTGAAGAAATCGCTGGCGGCCGGATCGATCAC
>JACMQP010000405.1 GCA_014376915.1 Ramlibacter sp. | reverse complement strand
GGCCCGCTTCTCGAGCTCGGTTGCGTGCAGGTCTTCTGGCATGGGTGTCGTCTCCTTGGAGGACAGCTGACGCCATCGCAAAAACACGCGCCGTCGGCTTGAAAGGGAGGGGAATTGTAGTCCCGCCCGGCCGCGCCTCCGGTCCGGGGGCCGGTGCCCGGGACCGGGCTAAACAGCCAGCAGACGTGCCAGTTCGGCCCGCCGTGACGTCTGCTTGCCCGCCAGCACGAAGCCGCGCGCCACACCGCCTGCGTCGATGAAATGCCACAGCCCTTCTTCCGGCGCATACCATTGCCCGGTGCTGGCGAGGGCCGGCGAGGCCACCACCAGCGGCAGCGCCGGCGTCTTGATCGAGATCGGCATCAGCGCGAACCTGAGCGTGTCGCGCCCGCCCGCCAGCCGCGCCGCCAACACCTTGGCTGCGCTCATGATCGGCAATACGTAGGGCAGCGTGTCGCCTCCCGCCACCGGGGCCACGGCCCATGAGCCGGTACCGTACTGGGCGCAGTCCCCGAGCGCGAAAATATCCGGTTCGGTGGTCGCCAGCGCGCTATCGACGACGATGCCGCGGTCGCACACCAGCCCGGCCGCCCGGGCCAGCGCGATGTCGGCGCGCAAGCCGACGGCGCTGAGCACAACGTCCGCCTCGAAGCTTCCGCCATCGGCCAGTTGCAGTTGCAGCGCATCGCGCTGCCGGTGCAGCGACCGGACTGTCGTGCCGAAGTGCCACTGGACGCCGAGCGCCTGCAGCGCCGCGCGTAGGGCTTCGCTGGCCGCCTCGGGCAGCAGCGCCGCCAGCGGTCGCGTCGACGGATCGACCACGCTGACCTGGAAGCCGGCGCCGGCCAGGTCGTTGGCGAATTCGCAGCCGATCAAACCCGCGCCCATGATCGCGACCCGCGCGCCGGGCCGAAGTTCAGCATGGAAGGCGGCGAAGTCGTCCAGCGAGTTGACGCTGCGCACTGCATCGGCGCCGTCGCCCTCAAGCGGGACGCGGATCGGCTGGGCGCCAGTGGCGAGCACCAGCTTGCTGTACGGGACCGGACCCTGGTCGGTGACGAGCACGTGGCCGGCGCAATCGATTACGCTGGCCCGGGTGCGCTGCAACAGCGTTACCCCGAGTGTCTCGGCCATCTTCACCGCCGTGCTGCCGACCAGTTGCTGCGGTTGCCGGCCCTGGGCAAAGGCGTTCGACAGCGAAGGCTTGGCGTAGAAATCGCCGGCGTCGGCCGTGACCACCGTCACCGGCAGGTCCGGGGCCAGCTTGCGCAGCTCGCGCACGGTGGTCCAGCCGGCCAGGCCGCTGCCCAGGACGACGATGCGGTCGACGCTGGTCGTCATCCTCAGATCTCGACGACTTCGAAATCGGCCTTGGCGACGCCGCAATCCGGGCAGGCCCAGCTGTTGGGAACGTCCGCCCAGCGGGTGCCGGGCGTGATGCCGTCTTCGGGCCGGCCGGAGGCCTCGTCGTAGATGAAGCCGCAAACGATGCAGAGATAGGTTTTCATGAAGGCGCTCTTCTTTCGGTTCGGGGCGTTAGGCGGGGACGCGGATCTTGTCCAGCTGGGCCTGGTAATGCC
>JACMQP010000055.1 GCA_014376915.1 Ramlibacter sp. | reverse complement strand
GGACGATACGGCCTTGGCCGACTTTGCGGGCCTGTCGTCGACGATCGCGTGCGAGTGCCCGCGCCACGTCGCCGAACTGCTGATGCAACTGTCAAACTTCGAAGCGTATAGCGCCGAATGCGAGCACCGCAATGCCGCCGACGCCGAGCTGCACGCCTATTTAAGGCAAGTTGCTGCGGCTTCGCGCGCCCACTTAGATACCGCGCTCGAACACGTGGCCTTGCACGAAGGACTGATCCTGCCGCCGTGATGGACCAAAAGATGCGCATAACGACGATCGGCTTTGTCCAATTGGGGCGCAACCATATTGATGGCGCTGGCGCTGGCGTTCGCGGGCAGCAGTCGGCACGCGTGGGCCGAGCCGGGCTTTCTTATTTCCGCACCGAACCGCTCGAGGGAGGCCTTTTTTTCCGGCCCGGCGGCCTTACTTGTTCAGCATGTCGCCATGACCGGCAGACGCGGCGTGAAACTGCGGAGCCCGGACTTTGGATTGGCGCTGGTGCCTTTCGAGGGGCTGGCCGGCAGGCAGGGTTTCAATGCGTGACAAGGGAGCAATCTCGGCCTGGATGTTCTGCGCCAGCTGGCCCTTGGGGCCTTCAGTGATCTCGAAATTGACGCGCGAGCCCTGCTTGAGAGTTTTGAACCCCTCCATCGCTACTGCTGAAAAATGCGCAAACACATCGGAGCCGCCGCCGTCGGGTTCGATGAACCCGAAGCCCTTGGCATCGTTAAACCACTTGACCGTACCCGTCGCCATATCCTGGGCTCCTGCTGTCGCTCGGGTTGTCAGTGTCCCGATTCAGCGCGTCAATGTCAATATTTTCACTTAACTATCGTTTTGGGCAGCGCTCGCGCGTCCGTACACGCCGCAGACATGGTATGGAGTCAGTCGGTTTAGATATGCAGTGCCTCTTGTCGCTTGAATGTGACGGATCCGTCTCCAATTCACCTTGTGGCCACACTGCCAAAGAGCTCCCGATAAAATGATTTCGATGGCAAGTAAAACACCCACTCCGGCTCCGGTCGTGCCAAAGACGCGACCGAAGGAAGCCGATGGCGGTGGAAATTTGGTGCTGGAGCGAAAGACCCAGAAAACCAAGCCGCCGCAGATGTATCAGGTGCTCATGCTCAATGACGACTTCACGCCGATGGAGTTCGTGGTGGTGGTGATCCAGGAGTTTTTCAACAAGGATCGCGAGACGGCCACGCAGATCATGCTGAAGATTCACCTGGACGGAAAGGCGATCTGCGGCGTGTTTTCGAGAGACGTCGCCGCGACCAAAGTCGAGCAGGTGCAGCAAGCGGCGCGTCAGGCAGGCCATCCACTGCAATGTGTCAGTGAACCGGTTGAGTAAATCCGGATCAGACTTAGTATTCGTTAGCAAGCAGGCAAAAAGGACCAACACATGATTGCCCAGGAATTGGAAGTCAGCCTCCACATGGCATTTGTGGAAGCAAGGCAGCAGCGTCACGAGTTCATCACCGTGGAGCACCTGTTGCTTGCCCTGCTGGACAATCCCAGCGCGGCGGAAGTGCTGCGCGCATGTTCGGCCAACATCGACGACCTGCGCAAGTCGCTGTCCAACTTCATCAAGGACAACACGCCCCAGGTCGCCGGCACCGATGACGTGGACACACAACCCACGCTGGGTTTCCAGCGGGTGATCCAGCGCGCCATCATGCACGTGCAGTCCACCGGCAACGGCAAGAAAGAAGTGACCGGCGCCAACGTGCTGGTCGCGATTTTCGGCGAGAAGGACTCGCACGCCGTCTATTACCTGCACCAGCAGGGAGTCACCCGGCTGGATGTGGTGAATTTCATCGCCCACGGCATCAAGAAGAGCGACCCGCCGGAGCCGACCAAGAGCGGCGAAGCCTCTTCTTCGTCCGAGAGCGAGGAGGGCGGCGAGAAGAACGAGAAAGCTTCCCCGCTGGAGCAGTTCACCGTCAACCTCAATCAGCAGGCCAAGGAAGGCAAGATCGATCCGCTGATCGGCCGCGAGTACGAGGTCGAGCGCGTGATCCAGATCCTGTGCCGGCGCCGCAAGAACAACCCGCTGCTGGTGGGTGAGGCGGGCGTGGGCAAGACCGCCATCGCTGAGGGCCTGGCCTGGCGCATCGTGCAAAAGGAAGTGCCGGAGATCCTGGCCGAATCCAGCGTCTTTTCGCTCGACATGGGCGCGCTGCTGGCCGGCACCAAGTACCGCGGCGATTTCGAGCAGCGCCTCAAGGGCGTGCTCAAGTCGCTCAAGGACAAGCCCAACGCAATCCTGTTCATCGACGAAATCCACACCCTGATCGGTGCGGGCGCGGCTTCGGGCGGCACCCTTGACGCCTCCAACCTGCTCAAGCCGGCACTCTCCAGCGGCCAGATCAAGTGCATCGGGGCGACGACGTTCACCGAATACCGCGGAATCTTCGAGAAGGATGCCGCTCTGTCGCGTCGGTTCCAGAAGGTGGACGTGGTCGAGCCCAGCGTGGCGGAGACCATCGAGATCCTCAAGGGTCTGAAGTCGCGCTTCGAAGAGCACCACAGCGTCAAGTACGCCGCCGGCGCCCTGCAGGCGGCGGCCGAGCTGTCGGCGAAGTACATCAACGACCGGCACCTGCCGGACAAGGCGATCGACGTGATCGACGAGGCCGGCGCGGCCCAGCGGATCCTGCCGCCCAACAAACGCAAGAAGACGATTTCCAAGACCGAGGTCGAGGAGATCGTGGCGAAGATCGCGCGCATTCCGCCGGCGTCGGTCTCCAACGATGACCGCGACAAGTTGAAAAACATCGAGCGCGATCTGAAAAGCGTGGTGTTCGGCCAGGACAAGGCGCTGGAAGTGCTGGCGGGGGCCGTGAAGATGGCGCGCTCTGGCCTGGGCCGGGGCGACAAGCCAATCGGCTCGTTCCTGTTCAGCGGCCCGACCGGTGTCGGCAAGACTGAGGCTGCCAAGCAGCTGGCCTACATCATGGGCATCGAGCTGCTCCGCTTCGATATGTCCGAGTACATGGAGCGCCATGCGGTGAGCCGCCTGATCGGCGCGCCGCCAGGCTACGTCGGTTTCGACCAGGGCGGCCTGTTGACCGAGGCTGTCAGCAAGAAGCCGCACGCGGTGTTGCTGCTCGACGAAATCGAGAAGGCGCACCCGGACATCTTCAACGTGCTGCTGCAGGTGATGGACCACGGCACGCTGACGGACAACAACGGCCGCAAGGCGGATTTCCGCAACATCATCATCATCATGACGACCAATGCGGGCGCCGAGACGATGAACAAGTCGGTGATCGGTTTCACCAACACTCGCGATTCGGGTGACGAGATGGCCGACATCAAGCGCCTGTTCACGCCGGAGTTCCGCAACCGCCTCGATGCGATGGTGAGCTTCAAGGCACTTGACGAGACTGTCATCCTGCGGGTGGTCGACAAGTTCCTGCTGGTGCTGGAGCAGCAGCTGGGCGAGAAGAAGGTCGAGGTGACTTTCACCGACAACCTGCGCAAGCACCTGGCCAAGAAGGGGTTCGATCCGTTGATGGGCGCCAGGCCGATGCAGCGCCTGATCCAGGACACCATCCGCCGGGCGCTGGCCGACGAACTGCTGTTCGGACGCCTGACCGATGGTGGGCGTCTGACGGTGGACATCGAGCTCAAGACCGACGACAAGGGCGTCGAGACCTCCGAGGTGTTGCTCGACATCCAGCCGTTGCCCAAGAGGGAAGGCAGGGCCAAGCCGGAGCCGGAAGAGATCTCCAGCGAGTAGGGCTCTGCGCTTCGCGAAAAAGGCCGCCTGCGGGCGGCCTTTTTTTGCCTGCCATTGCGCCTGCGTGTAGATTCGCCGTCATGGCCCACACCTTCTTCTGGCACGACTACGAAACCTTCGGCGCCAACGTCCGGCGCGACCGGCCGGCGCAGTTCGCCGGCATTCGCACCGACGCCGACCTCAACGAAGTCGGCGAGCCGGTGATGTTCTACTGCCGTCCGGCCAACGACTTCCTGCCGCAGCCGCAGGCCTGCCTGATCACCGGCATCACGCCCCAGCTGTGCATGGAACGCGGCATCCCCGAATACCAGTTCGCCGCCCGCATCGAGCAGGCGCTGGCCGAGCCCGGCACCATCGGCGTGGGCTACAACACCATCCGCTTCGACGACGAGATCACCCGCTTCATGTTCTGGCGCAACCTGATCG